>NZ_JBCNFP010000030.1:0-92014 GCF_050481165.1 Paenibacillus cisolokensis | reverse complement strand
ATTCGCTCGCTCCAACCCCGCTGTGAACTGCCACCACTCCCGAAATGGCTTGCTTTACTCCGGCGCGGCGGCTGACTCCGGAAGATAGAACCCCAATAAAAGAACAATGCTGCAAAAGTGCAGCTTTTTCGGGCGCAAAATGACCAAAACGTGAAAATTCCTGCGATAATGCAACTTTTTTTGATCCGTTCAATTCAGATGTGCGGAATTTCCAAAAAATACTGTATTTTTGCATAATTTTACGCCATAGTCCTCTATTTGGGCCAAAATTCCTGTACTTTTGCAGAATTTTTGCCAAAGCCAATCTGCCGGATACGGGGGAAGTCGAGGCGCACCGACGGTCAGGCGACGATTTGACGGAAGTCGAGGTCGCACCGACGGGCGGGTGACGATTTTGACGGAAGTCGAGGTCGCACCGACGAGCGGGTGACGAATTGACGGAAGACGAGGCGCACCGACGGTCAGGCGACGATTTGACGGAAGACGCGGCGCACCGACGGGCGATCTTAAAAAAGCTCCGGCTTCGCCCTTTCGGTCGCATATCCCGTACCGACCGATCAAGCGAAACCGGAGCTTCTCCGGATTGCAACGTTTAACGTGACGCGAAGCAAGGAAACATGTGCGCCACACGAGCAGCTATCGAGTTTCACGGGTCAATTAGCCCCGAACCGATTGCCGTTACAAATCCCGGCAGCGGAAAGGGGCGCGCCCCTTCACGCCCGGGCGGAACCGGAACAAGCCGCCGGACAGCGGATGCTGCTCCAGCGTCTCGGTCGAAAGGCCGACGCGCGCGCTCGTGACGTACAACTCGTCGTAGTGTTCGCCTCCGAAGGCGCAGGACGTCACCAGCGGCACCGGAAGCGCGAGCGCGTCCAGCTTCCGCCCGGTTTCCGGATCCCAGCGCGTCACCTGCGATCCGCCCCAATGGGCGATCCACAGCTTCCCTTCCGCATCAAGCGTCATCCCGTCCGGATAACCGTCCTCCTCCGGCACCCGAATCGCGGTCCGCCGGCGTTCGATTCGGCCGGTCTCCCGGTCGTAATCGAATGCCGCTACCTCGCGCGTCGGCGTATCGATGTAATAGAACGTCCGACCGTCCAGACTCCAATCCAGCCCGTTCGACGTGGAAACGCCTTCAACAAGCCGGCTGATCCGCCCTGCTTCCTCCAGCCGGTACAGCGCTCCCTGTCCTGGCTTGTCCCCCATCGACATCGTCCCCGCCCAGAACCGCCCGTCCGGGCCGCACTTGCCGTCATTGAACCGGTTGGCCGGCCGATCGGCTTCCGGATCGCCAAGCGCCCGCAGCTTCTCCGTATCCCGGTCCATCGCATAGAAGCCGTGACGCATCGCGAGCAGCAGACCGCCCGATTCGGTCAGCGCCGCCGCTCCGACGTATTGATCGAGCTGATACGAGGTCAAATCGGCTTCGGCGGGGCGATATTCCCATATGCGCTTCTCCAAAATATCGACCCATACGATGGCGCCGCGTTCCTCGTCCCATACCGGACCTTCGCCCAGCGTCGCTCTTACGTCCGTCAACAGTTCCCATTTTTCCATGTCGACCGCTCCCTTTTCCGTTATCGGATTACCATTCCGCCACCGAACCGTCCGCATTGCGCCATACCGGATTGCGCCAGCGATGGCCGACAGCGGCCATCTCCCTTACTTTCGCCTCGTTGACCTGGATCCCGAGCCCCGGCTGCGTCAGCCGTTCGACATACCCGTCCTTGTATTCGAACAAGCCCGGATCGGCCAAATAATCGAGCAGGTCCGAGCCTTCGTTATAATGAATGCCCAGGCTTTGCTCCTGGATGAACGCATTCGGCGTGCAAAAATCGAGCTGCAGCGAAGCCGCCAGCGCGATCGGGCCGAGCGGACAATGGGGCGCAACCGCCACGTCGTACGCTTCCGCCATCGCGGCTATCTTCCGCACTTCCAGAATGCCGCCGGCATGGCTTAGGTCGGGCTGGATAATGTCGGCCCATCCTTCCTGCAGCAGCTGCTTGAAGCCCCAGCGCGTATACATCCGCTCGCCCGTGGCGATCGGAATCGCCGACATGCGGGCAAGCTCGCGCAGCGCTTCGTTGTTCTCCGGCAGCACCGGCTCTTCGACGAACATCGGCTTGAACGGCTCCAGCTCTTTCACCAGCGCCTTCGCCATTCCTTTATGTACCCGGCCGTGAAAATCGACGCCGATGCCGATGCCGTAGCCGACCGCTTCGCGAACCGCCGCGATATTTTGCACCGCCTGATCGATCTTCGTATTGGAATCGATCCATTCCATGTCGGCCGTTCCGTTCATTTTCAAAGCGGTGTAGCCCGCCGCCACCTGAGCCGCCGCCGCTCGCCCGACATCTTCCGGACGATCGCCGCCGATCCAGGCGTACACCCGCATCCGGTCGCGGACCGGACCTCCGAGCAGTTCATAAACCGGTACGCCGAGCGCTTTGCCTTTAATGTCCCACAGCGCCTGCTCGATGCCGGACATCGCGCTCGTCAGCACCGGCCCCCCGCGATAAAAGCCTCCACGGTACATCACTTGCCACAGATCCTCGATATGACCGGCATCCCGACCGATCAAATAATCGCCAAGCTCCTCCACTGCGGCGGCCACCGTATCGGCCCGGCCTTCCACAATCGGCTCGCCCCAGCCTTCGATGCCGTCGTCCGTCGTTATTTTCAGAAACAACCAGCGGGGCGGCACTTTAAACCGTTCGATCGTCCGAATTTTCATCGGCTCTGCTCCCTTCTCCGCACGGGTCGTCTAGTTCTCGCTGTAAATGTTTGCCTAAACAACTATTCGCCCGGAAACGCGAATTTCCTCTAATGGCAAATTAAAAACGTTCGAACCGCCTCACCGGCGGCCGAACGTTACGGTCGCGATCGTTCATTTGAAAGAAATAATATATGTCCTGAACGTATAGCCGTTCTCGCCGGGGACGAACGTCGAGGACATCAGCTTTTTCCCGGAGGGACTCCAGCGCAGCTTGTCGGTCGCGTATTGCAAATCGACGGCGATCTGCGTCGTTTTGCCGGTCGTCATATCGGCGACGAACAGGCCTTTCAAGCCGCCTTCCCGCTCCGAGACCAGATTGTACGCCAGACTGTTGCCGTCCGGCGACCAGGCGGTGCCGTAAATTTCCGTGCCGGTCGCGACGACTTTCGTCGTATTGCCTTGAGGATCCGCCACGACCAGCGACTTCTCGGTATCCGACTGATCGGCCTTCAGCACGAGCGCAAGATGTTTGCCGTCCGGCGAAGGCTCGATTCTGAAGGCGCCGTTTACCAGCTTCTTCTCTTCCCGCGTCTCCACATCGTACGCGTAAAGGTCGGAATTGTCGCCCATGATGTAATAGACGACGCTTCCCTGCTTGACCACATGGCTCAAAACGTACGTTTCGGCCTTGAACAATCTCGTCAGCTTGCCGTCAGGATCAGCCAGATAGATCGTCCCCCGCATATCAGGAAAAATAAGCCGGCCTTCCGGCGTCCAGCGTCCTTCGCTTATCGGTATGATATCGTCCCCGAGATTCGCCGCTTCCTTCGTCTCCAGGTTCATAATGACGCCGGTCGACGTCGCTTCCACGTACCGCTTGAAGAACAAATATTTGCCGTCCGGCGACACTTCCGCAAAGCCCTGATTGCGCTTCTCTTCGAGAATCGGCGTCTCGCCCGACATATTTTTGATATACAGATTGCGGACGTAGCGAAGCTCCCCTTCGACCGACTGCGGCTCGAAATTGCGGTTCTCCCTGTCGATAATGAGCCTGTCTTCGCCAAGCCAGTCCATGCCCCGCGCGCCTTCCAGCGTTTCGATATGGCTCACTTCGATTTCGCCGGTTTGCAGCTCTTCGCCGGTTTTTTCGCGCTTGTCAATGACCGTTATCGTCTTGTCCGGCTTCTCGATCACGGACTTCGACGCATTGCAACCGGACAATACGGAAGCGGCCAGCATTGCGGTACCAACCGCGACCGCCGCCTTTCGCCAAGCCCCTTTCATGATGACCCCTCCTTCGTTGTTCGATGCCGTTCCCGGCATATCTCTCAGGTTGACGTTCCCTTTCTGTCCGCTTCCTGCCGGCCGCCGCGATAGGACGGAAACGTCAGCACAAATTCGCTTCCTTCCGGCCCCGTAGCCGCAAGCTTGACCGATCCACCTTGAATTTCGGCCATCTGCTTGGCGACCGACAGCCCGAGTCCGGTCCCTCCGGACAGGCGGGAACGGCTTTTGCTCACCGTATAGAACGGCTCGAACAGACGGTCCTTCGCTTCTTCCGGAATGCCGATGCCCGTGTCGCGAACCGAAATATTTACCTGCCCGTCCTTTTCCCGGCAGCGGACATATACATGTCCGCCTTCGGTGTTGTACTTGACGGCGTTGTTGAGCAAATTCATGACGATATGCTCGAAGAGCTCGCTGTCCGCCCAAATGACGGCCGGCTCGAGATCGGTATGGATCGCGATGCCGGAACGCGCGGCAAGTCCTTGCATGCGGGCGCACATGTCCGCCAGCGCTTCCTTGACCTCAAGCGGTTTCGCATTGGAATCGAACTCGTAATGCTCGAGCGCCGACATCCGCAGCACTTTCTCCACCATATCGTGCAGCCGGTCGGTTTCCTTGGCGATATTGCCGGCGGCTTCCCGCAGCAGGGCGGGATCGTCGCCGTACATTTCGAGCAGATCGGCATAGGCCCGGATCGACGTGAGCGGCGTCTTGAATTCATGGCTGACGCTGCCGATAAACCGTTTCTGGCGGCCGAAGTTCCTTTCGATCTCGCGGCTCATGTACAGGACGCTCTCGCCGAGATCGCCGAGCTCGTCCCGGCTCTTCACCGGCTGCTCGTCGAGATATTGGCCGACCCGAATCCGGTCCGCCGCCTTGCGCAGCCGGTGAAGCGCGGCGGCGAACCGGCTGAAGTACAGGAAGCCGATCAGCGCGCTTGCGGCGACGACGACGACGCCGATCCGGAGGAACAGGCTTTGCATCGACGCCAGAAACTCGCGGTCCTTGTCGAGCGAATAGGAGAGCCCGATCATGCCGATCTGCTTGCCAGAAATCCGCAGCGGCGCAAAATAAAGCACCAGATTGCCGGTCGTCTGATAGGCGTCGTAGCCTTGACGCACATAATCCAGCGTGTCCCGGACGTCCCGGCTCCCGGAAGCCAGCGTGCTTCCGATCTCGTTGCCCCCCATGTCATAGAGCGCCACGCCCGTCGCCACAAGCGGGGTCAGCTCGGCGGCGAGACTCGGACCGCGGCCTTTCAGGAACGAATCCGGGGAAGCGAGCGGCTCGGACAGATAGGACTGGCGGATGTACAGATTGGCGATCTCGCTTTTCTGGCCAAGGCTCGCCTCCATTCGGGCCCGCTGATTGCGCTCGATTCCGTTCAGCACGAGCCAGCTGAGCAGCACGACCGTGGCGGCCAGCAAGCCGGCCATGAAGGTGCTGAATTTCCAGCGGATGCCGAGTCTCACGGCAGCTCTCCTAGCCCCTTGTAGCCGATGCCGTATACGGTTTGCAGCAGCGCCTGATAGGGCTCCCCGAGTTTTTTGCGCAGCCGCTGAATATGAATGTCGACCGTGCGGGCGCCGCCGACATATTCCATCCCCCACACCAGATCCAGCAGGTCTTCCCGGGTATACACCCGGTTCGGGCGCGTAAGCAGAAGCGCGAGCAGATCGAATTCTTTGGGCGTCAGCTCCAGCGATTTGCCGTTCAGCTTGACGGTGCGGTTATCCGCGCTGAGCGACAGCTCGCCGATCTCCACCGCCTTCGTCTCCTTCTCCCTGCCCTGGCTTTCCAGCCGCCGCAGCAGCGCCTTGGCGCGGGCGATCAGCTCGCGGATATCGAACGGCTTGGTCATGTAGTCGTCCGCTCCCAGCTCCAGGCCGAGCACCTTGTCGACAATATCGTTTTTCACCGTCAAAAAAATGATGCCGGTCTCTTCCCTGTTTTCCAGCCTGCGGCACACGTCGAACCCGTTCAGCTTCGGCATCATGACATCGAGCACGAGGAGATGCGGCCGGAACGACGCCGCCTTGGCCAGCGCTTCCTCTCCGTCAAAGGCGGTATCTACCCGGTACCCTTCCCGGCGGAAGCCGTAGGAAATCGCCCCGGCGATGCTCGCCTCGTCGTCGACGACGAGTATCCTTTTATCTTCGTTCGCCATGTTCTTCCCCTTCCAGACTAAAAGGCTGAATTGTTTCTAGTATTGGCTCGATTCCGCGTTTGACTATCATCGTAAAGAAAAGTTGTTTCGAACTGATAAACTAGAACGAAAAATATGCGTACGCCGGCGGGAGACGCCTCTAAATGCACAAAATCAGCATCCGTTCGGTCAGATGCTGATTGTCGCCGTCCGGCGCGGACCGGCCGTCACTCCTCGTCGTCGTATGCGAAGTCGAGGTGGTCCGCCTTCTTCAGATTGCAAGCCGAGCAGGCGCAGACGCAGTTCTGCGGCGTCGACAGCCCGCCCTTCGACTTGGGCAGCACATGATCGATCGTATCGCCGTATCGTCCGCAATACCGGCAAGTATAGCCGTCCCGCTGCAAAATAAGCAGCCGGAAATCGCTTTTCGTGTACAGCTTGTGAATAAGTCGCGGATGGACAATGCCGGCCGCTCCTTCGCGCACCATGCGGATCGCGACTTCCGTCTCGATTTCGGTCTGCCAGCGTTTTCCCGTTTCGCGCCGGCCGCGCAGGCGGATCATGCCCGTTCCTTTGTCGTTCAGCAGCCCCACGTCGAAAGAGAATGGGCCGCGAAACGGCACGATCCGCTTGAACGGAGGCCGCCCGATATGGATGGCCGAACGATCGTCGCCACCGCTTCCCGCCGCCGTCATCCCGTCGGCCGCTCTTCCTTTGCGCCCTCTGCGCCGCCGTTTCCGCTTGCGCTTCGCCGGCCCGGCGGGAAGCGGGACTGTCTCCCCTTCCAACCCGGCACCCGTCCCCGCGCCGTCGCCGGGCGGAAGGACGGGAACCGCTCCGGCGCCCGGCGACGCGGGTTCGACTTCCGGACCGGGCTCATAAGGCGCAAGCGGGCCCAACGGGCCGCTCGCCCCCTTCTTCCTGCGCCGGCGCTGGCAGGCCCGGCAAGTGCCGCGGCGCGCCGCCTTGCCCGCGCGCTTCGGAAAAGCTTCAATCGGCTTGGCGCTTCCGCAGACAGCGCATGTTTTGGTTTCCATGTTACATATACGCTCCGTTCGTGTACCGCAGCTTTCATCAAAATGAAACAGCCGGTTTCCTTTTTCTTTAACGATAAACAAAAATCCCTTGCATCGCAAGGGATTGCCATCTTATTCTTTCATCCGGTCCTCGCCCGGAGTGCCCCGCGGCGAATGACGGACGGCGGCGTACAGCGCGATTCGGCCTCTTCGATCGGGTCTCTGCGATTTGGCCTTTACGTTTCGCCCTCTACGATCGGGCCGCTACCGAAGCAGGCTGTCCACCTTCACCGGCTGCCCCGTGCGGATCGAATGATTCGCCGCAATGCCGGTCAGGATCGACATCGCTCCGTCCCGGTGCGTGGCGGCCCGTCGCAGCGGATCGTCCTCCGGCACGCCGAACAGATCGTTCAGCAGGATCGGATCGCCGCCTCCGTGGCCTCCTTGTTTTCTTTCGATCTCCACCCGGTACGGTTCGCCGAACATCGGAAAGACGAGAATATGCTCGCCGACGACGGCCCCTTCCAGCGCCTTGTCCCCTCCGCCGTTGACATACGACTGCTCGACCACCTTCATTTCGATCCGTCCCTTGCTGCCGTTGAACGCGACATTAAATCCTTCCCACGGCATGTAGGCGTTGAGCGAATACGTCAAGATCGCCTTGTTCCGGTAGCGGACGGTGACCCCCATCGTATCCTCGATGCTGATGCCGTCGCCGAACACGCTCTGATCGCGATGGTAGCCGTCCTCATGCTCCGCGTCAAGATACATCGCCTTCAGCTGCTCGTTGTCTTCCAGATGCAGGGCGAACGGATCGTTCCTCGCCGCCTCGCTGCCGTACGCCCGTTGATAAAACGTCGTCACGCCACGCCGTTCCGCATTTTCGCGCCCGTAAAAACGCAAATCTCCGAACGCGAAGACCGTCTCCGGCTCCGATTCCAGCCAGAAATTGACCAGGTCGAAATGATGCGTCGATTTGTGCACGAGCAGTCCTCCGCTGTTCCGCTTGTCGCGATGCCAGCGGCGGAAATAGTCGGCGCCGTGGCGCGTATTGAGCAGCCATTCAAAATGGATCGAGTACACCTCGCCGATCGTGCCCTTCATCAGCAGTTCCTTCACTTTGGAATGATGCGCCGCGTAACGGTAGTTGAACGTCACCCGCAGCTTGCGTCCGGTGCGCTCGACCGCTTCCATAATGGCGCGGCACTTCTCGTCGTCCACGGTCATCGGCTTCTCCGTAATGACGTCGCAGCCAAGCTCCATCGCCCGGATAATGTAATGATGATGGAGACGGTCGATCGTCGTGACGATAACCGTATCGGGACGCTCCTGGCGAATCATCTCGTCAAATTGTTCGGCGCCGTAAACCGGCACTTCCGGATGATCGTATTTTTCCCGCAAATAACGGTTGGCCAGCGCCATTCGCGTCCGGTTGATGTCGCAGAACGCCTTGAGCTCGCTTGTCTCGCGAAAATCCCGGGCCAACGCCCCGTAGAACATTTCGGCGCGGCTGCCGCATCCGACCAGCGCATACGTATGTTTCTTCATTCCGCTTGCTCCCTCCCCGTCAACTGCAAGCTCGCGCGCTGTCCGCGTAAGCGCTTGCTTCTGTTACAAGGATAAAGGAAAATGATTTCAATTTCTAACCGTATTCATGCTCTTTTCGCTCAAAAAATGTGTTATTATGCCTGTATCGGACCATATGCCGGACAACGCGAGGACAGGTGAAAACAAGGTCGCGCCGGCTTTCAGGAGGGTGCACATGTCCCGTAAGACGCTGTTCGTCGAACGACGCGAACGCATTTTTCCGTACGAAATGCCGAACGAGCTTCACGATCCGTATGAAATCTATTATCTGGTGGACGGCGAAAGACGTTATTTCATCGGGGACAAAACGTATACCGTGGAGCCGGGCACGCTCGTGTTCGTGCCGCCGAACGTCATCCACCGCACGCTGGACAGCCGCCAGCCCCGCCACGACCGGATTCTGATCCAGTTCCCCGGTTCGTATCTGTACGTGCCGTTCGATTCGCTGCCGCTCTACCTGGAGCCGTTCCGCATGCCGTATCCGCTGCTTCGTCTCGGCAACGACCGGGCGTCGCTCGAACCGCTATTGCTGCGCATGGTCGACGAATACAACGGCTCCGGGCCGGAGAGGGACGCCATGCTGCATGCGATGCTGTGCCAGCTGCTGCTTGCGGCCGGCCGGATGATGAGAGACGGCGCCGGGAACGCCGAAAGCGGCGAAGAGCCGAACGGGAGGCTGCAGCCGATCGTCGACCACATTCTCCGGCATTATTCGGAGCCGCTTCAACTCGGCGCGCTGGCCGCCGCCTACTATTTCAGCCCGTCCCACCTGAGCCGTCTCTTCAAGCGGACGACGGGCTTCCAGTTTTCCGAATTCGTTCAGCTTGTCCGCATCCAACGCGCGCAGGAGCTGCTTCGCACGACCGACCGCAAAGTGTCGGAAATCGCGGAAGCGGCAGGCTTCGGGAATTTGTCCCATTTTCAACACGTATTCAAAAAAATCGTTCACTGCACGCCGCTCCAATACCGGAAAGCATGGAGGCAGCGCAACCGCTCCCACTGATCCGCGCCCGTACCGGCGCTTATTCGCCGGAACGGACGGCGGCAACAAGGGCCTCCGCATCCGTCTCCGCCGGTTCCCTCTCCGTCCACCAGGCGGGCAGCAGCATGCGGAGAATCGTCCTGCCGTCCGCGCTCAGCGCTTCCAGCTCGCCTCCGTGCTCGAAAATGACGGGATAGGCGATCATGAGCGGATAACCGGTTCCTTTTGCCTTCGTATTGTAATACATCTCTCCCATTTGACGGAACCGCTCCTCCGCGTCCGCCTCGCCTGAAAACGAAATGGCCAGCTCGACCGTCTGGTCGTCGATCCGGATCAGCCTCGCGGCAATCGGCTCCTCGGCTTCCTGATGCTCATGCGCTTCCTGCAGAAGATGGCGGATCACCCGCAGCATGCGGGTCTTATCGGCCTCGATCCATACCTGTTCCTCGACTGTCTTCGTCACGACGGGAACATATCCCGGTTTGACCTCGTCGGTCCAGTTCTCCACCGCTTCTCTGACGAGCCGTTCGAAATCCAGCTTTCTCTTGTCAGCGGACGATTGGGAGGCCAGCATCAGAAAGTCGGTCACGATGCCTTCGATCTGGCGAATTTCCGACAGCATCGTCGTATAAAGATACGGCTTGGACGGACCGTTGAGCATATATTGCACGATCCCTTTGACCGTCGTCAGCGGGTTGCGGATTTCATGCGCGATCCCTGCCGTCAGATTGGCGATCACCGCAAGCTTTTCCGCCTTGCGGCGCTGCTCCTCCTTCTGCCTGTCCGGACCGGTGTCTTTCGCGATCATGTAGCAGCCGAACCGGCGGTTTCCGGCCTGGACGGGAATGGCGGTCAGGTTGAAATGACCTTTGCGCCCGTCCTTGCCGACCAGCGGCATATCGAAGTTGACCTTCAAACCGAGCAGCATCCGTTTTTCGTACCACTCGTAAAGCGGCCATTCTTCCGGCGGCAGCAGATGGCGGAAATCACGGCCGGCCAGCTCGCTTTTGCCGTAACCGGTCATGCGCTCGCCGGCGATATTGATATCGACCAGTTTTCCTTGCCCGTCCAGCGAAAATAAAATATCCGGCAGATGCATGAACAGACTTTCCCGCTCCATCGCCGATTGTTCCGTCCGCAACCGGTCGGATCTGCGGCCGAGCAGCGTTCCGGCTAGCAGCAGCACAAGCATGAGGAACAGCAGCGCGCCAGTCCGGGCAAGCAGCCGCACACCGGCTTCGTCTTCGGATATCGGCGGAAACGCTCCGGTTGCCGCCTGAACGGACGCCAGCCTGGCCGCCAATTCCGCGGCGTAATGCATGGCGGACAAAGCCGCGCCGAGCCAGGCGGCCGAATGCCATAACCGGAAGCCGCCGGCATGGCCGGCGCTTCGGTCTGCCCATACGCCAAGCAGTCCCGCGCAAGCAAGCAAAATCGCTGCGGCCCCCGACGACGCAACCGTCCAGGGATGATAGGCCGCAGCCGCCGCATGCGGCGATACGGCGCTGTCCAGCGCATGCATAAACGCGCAGCCGCAGCCGAGCGCCAGTCCGGCCAGCGCGGCATGACCCGCGCCGCCGCCCTGCAGCAGCGCAAAAGAAACGGCCGATGCCGCGATGGCGACGAGCAGGAGGACGATGACCGCATCCCATCGGAACGCCGTCTGCTCGTTCGAACCGCTTGCCATTTCCAGAACGTGGATTACCCATAATCCGAAGCCCATGGACAGGGCGCAAATCGACAGTCGTATCTTCGGACGGAATATCGGGCCGGTACCGCAAGAACGCCGCAACATGCCGAGAGAGACGTAAGAAGCGGCGACAGCCGTCGCGAAGGACAGCAGCACATGGATCACGTCATCCAAACCGTCCCGAAAAATCGCCCGCGTTCTCCTCCTGACTGATATGCAGCCAATGAACCGAAACCGAGTAACATTCCACTATCGTCTCCTCCATCTTGAATCCGACCCATTCCCGATTATATAACTCTACTAAATTTTGAACAAATACGTAACAGTTTCCATCCTGCGATTTTACTATTTTCATATAAAAAAGGTTGTCCCGGCAGCAGATTGATCTGCTCCGGGACAACCTTGACAACCCCATGACCCAAATCGGTTCTACGTGCGGATGAGCTACAGCCCGATCTCCAATACGGCGGCGCCGGCATCCGGTGTAAGCCGCACGCCCAGCGGCGTTGCCGCCGCGGTGCCGCCGCGCACGGCAGCGACGTCCTTCACGCCGCGCAGCAGCACGCTCCACCGCTTGCCGGCCGGGCCTTCGACGCTTACCGTCACGGCGCGGCCGCTGCGTGATGCGCTTGCGCGCAGCGACACAGCGCCGCGAAGATCGCGCACGATCGCGCGCGCGGTTCCGCCGTCGGCCAGCTCGAAAATATGCAGCTCGACGCCGTCGGCAAAATCGTAATCGGGACGGTCGCGGCCGGGCCCGACCGCGATGATCGAATTTTCCCGCACATACAGCGGGAGGCTGAAGTAGTCATGCTTCTCCTTGCGCCACGTCCCGCCGCGAACCGTCTCGCCGCTCAGGAAGTGCGTCCAGCGGCCTTGCGGCAAATAGAAGGACACATCCCCCGTTTCGCTGAAGACCGGCGCGACGAGCAGCGAAGATCCGAGCATATATTGCCGGTCGAGATAATCGGCCGCGGGATCTTCGGGGAATTCGAGCATCATCGCCCGCATCACCGGAATGCCGCGTTCCGCCGCTTCGGCGGCGGCATCGAACAGATACGGCATCAGCGAGCATTTGAGCCGCGTGAAATGCGACATCACATCGACCGCCTCCTGGTCGTAAAGCCACGGCACCCGGTACGATTGGTTGCCGTGCAGCCGGCTGTGCGTCGACAGCAGGCCGAATGCCGCCCACCGCTTGTACAGGTCGGCCGGGGCCGTGCTTTCGAAGCCGCCGATATCGTGGCTCCAGAAGCCGAAACCGGACAAGCCGAGCGACAGCCCGCCGCGCAAGCTTTCCGCCATCGATTCGTAATCGGCCGAGCAGTCTCCGCCCCAGTGGACGGGAAACCGCTGCCCGCCGGCCGTCGCCGACCGCGCGAACAGCGTCGCCTCCCCTTTGCCGAGCTTCTGTTCCAGCGTCTCGAATACGCATTTGTTGTACAAAAACGTGTAGTAGTTGTGCATCTTCTCCGGATCGGAGCCGTCGTCATATACGACATCGGTCGGGATACGCTCGCCGAAATCGGTCTTGAAGCTGTCCACGCCCATGTCGACGAGACGGCGCAGATGCGAGGCGAACCATTCCCATGCCTCGGGATTCGTAAAGTCGACGAGCGCCATGCCGGGCTGCCAGCGGTCCCACTGCCAGACATCTCCGTTTGGTCGGCGCACAAAGTACCCTTTGGCCATCCCTTCGTCGAACAGGCAAGATTGCTGGGCGATGTACGGATTAATCCAGACGCATATTTTCAGCCCTTTATCCTTGAGGCGGCGGAGCATCCCTTCCGGATCCGGGAATACCGACCTGTCCCATTGAAAATCGGTCCAATGCAGCGACTCCATCCAGAAGCAATCGAAATGGAACACATGCAGCGGCACGTCGCGCTCCCGCATCCCGTCGACGAACGAATTGACCGTCGCCTCGTCGTAATCCGTCGTAAACGACGTCGTCAGCCACAGGCCGAACGACCAGGCCGGCGGCAGCGCCGGCTTGCCCGTAAGCGCCGTGTACGTTTCCACCACCGCTTTCGGCGACCCGCCGCCGATTATAAAATAGTCAAGCCGTTCGCCCGCGACGCTGAATTGCACCTTGGACACCTTTTCTGAGCCGACCTCGAACGACACAAGCTCCGGATGGTTGACGAAAACCCCGTAGCCGCGGTTCGTCAAGTAGAACGGGACGTTTTTGTACGCCTGCTCCGTGCTTGTGCCGCCGTCCCGGTTCCATATATCGACCGTTTGGCCGTTTTTCACGAACGGCGTGAACCGTTCGCCCAGCCCGTATACGCATTCCCCGACGCCCAGATCGAGCTCTTCGCGGACATATGTCGTGCCGTCGGCTCCGGTGATATGGGCGAGCGAACGCGTCCGGCTGCCGGTCAGCCGCCTGTTTCCGTCATAGAAATCGACAGCCCAGGAACCCCTTCTGCGCACCCGCACGCTCAACTCGCCGCTGATAAGCCATGCTTCATCTTCATTCGCGCCGGTCTCGACCGGCGGCTCCCCATTCGCAAACAGCTCGAAGGAAGGCGTTCTTTCCCGCACCCCCTTATGCCGGAACGCCTGCACCCGAATGACGTTTTTCATCGGCGAGGAGAAACGAACCGTCAACAGCGGCAGGTCAAGCCGCGCGCCGCGATGCGTCAAATCGCGCGGAGAAGCATACGCGTCCAGCGCCGCCTCTCCCGCTCTCACATCGTGCGGATGCATCGCCTGCACCAGCTCGAATCCCGGCCGGGTCATCCATTGGCCGTCGGTAAACTTCATGTCAGCTTCACCCCGTCAGTCGATTGTTCATCGGCTCCGTTGCTTCCGTTCGCCGATGTCATTCGCTCCACAGCTCGACCGTGTCCTTCACCAGCTGCGTCATCATTTCTTCCGCCTTGCTGCTGTTCACCTTCTCCAGCTCCGCCAGCATCGTGTCGTAGATCTGGTCGAACTGGTCCGGTTTCGCCAATATCGCTTCCGGAATCCTTTTGCGCACAATATCCTGCACCTGCTGCTCGATAATCGGCAGCTCGGAGTTCTGCGGCTTCGAAATATTCCATGCCGCGCCCCACGGCTTGACCGGGAATTCGTCCTCTTTCGGATACAGATCCTTCCATGTCCTGGCGTTGTATCGGGCCAACGTTTCCTTCTCGACATCCGAATAACCGGCGATCACCTGCTCCGGGAATGACGTCGTATAATAGTTGCCCGTCGAATCTTTTACGCCGTCGCCGTATCGGACGGTATAGTTGGAATAGAGACCGATGCCGCTTTCCTTCGTAAAGGCGGCGTTGTCGTTGTTTTTGCGTTCCTGGATTTCCGGCGGAATGACGCGCTTGCCGTTCTCCATTTTGTAATGCTCGTTTTCAATTCCCCAGTTGATCAGCACCTGCCCCTCGTCGGAAGCGAGGAAATCGAGAAACTTGATCGCGCGGACCGGGTCCGGATTGCTGGTCGTGATTCCGATTCCCCAGCCGGCCATGAAGCCGGTCTGCTGGAACGAACGATCTTTCGTTTCCGTAGTCAGCTGCACCGGATAGTGGCCGTATGTCTGATCGAATCTTCCGGCTGCCTTCAGGGCGTTCTCGCCGTCCGCGAAGCCCCACTGCTGGTCGATAAGTCCAAGAACGCGGCCGGTCGCGACTTTGGCCTTGTACTGGTCGTCCTTCTGTACGAAGCTTTCGGGATCGAGTATGCCTTCGGCGTTCATCCGGTTCAGCCAGCGGAAATATTCGCGTTCTTCCGGGCGCTTGTAATGGAACGTCGCCTCGTACGTCTTGGGGTCGATGTAATATTCGCCGTCATCGGGCGCGCCCGTCGCCTGAAACGCCGGGTTGGTAACCGAGATCATAATCCGCCAATCGTCGGCAGTCAGCGACAGGCCGATGTTCGGGTTTCCGTTTTCGTCGGTCGGATGCTTCTTCAAGTAATTTTTGATGGCGTTCTCGAAATCTTCGACCGTCTTGATTTCGGGGTAGCCCGCTTCCTTGACGACGCGATGCTGGAGCGCGAACGGCCCGCCCGCGTCGAAGGCCTGATGGTTGACCGCATTATAGGTCGGAATGAAATAGATCGAGTCGTCATCCTTGCTCCACTGCAGACGCGGCATATATTCGCCGATCACTTTCTTGATATTCGGCGCATGCTCCTCGATCAGCGGACGAAGATCGATCAGCGCGCCGGCTTCCACCAGCAAACCGCCGTCACCCTTCGGCGAGATCAGATCGGGATACTGTCCGCTCGACGCGATCAGCGCGATCTTCTGCTTCGGATCGCCGACCGCGAACTCGGCGTCGAGCGTCACGCCCGTTTTGGCCGTTATCGCCTTGCCGACCGCATCCTGCATATTGTTCCAGTTCGGACTCGGATCCGCGCTGAACAGGGTGAAGGTGATCGGCTCGGTCGATGCTTCGCCCGGATTGCCGGCCGCGCCGCCCGTTTCGCCGTCCGCTTCGTCCTTCGTCCCGCAAGCCGCGAGCAGCGAACCGAACAGCGCCAGCAATACCAACAGCGATGTGATCGTTTTCATTTTCTTCCGCATGAAGAATACCCCTCCTGTTGATAAAAGATCGTAATGCGGCCGCCGCAGCGGCCCGGATATCGTATAACAGGCAAGCCTGTCTATACCGCAGATTACGCGCGGATTACGCCTTGACGGCCCCAAGCGTCATCCCTTTGACGAAATAACGCTGCAGAAACGGATACACGACCAGAATCGGCAACGTCACGACAATCGTAATCGCCATCTTGACCGACTCGGGCGACACGTTGCGCAGCCGTTCGGTCACATTGAACTGTCCCCGCATGTCGTTGCCCGTCGTCGTGCTTTGCAGCACCTTCATCAGTTCGAATTGGAGCGTTGTCAAATGCTCGGCCGACCCGTTGTACAAATACGTGTCGAACCAGGAGTTCCATTGGCCGACGGCCAGAAACAGCGCAATCGTCGCCAGAACCGGCTTGCACAGCGGCAGAATGACGCGCCAGTAGATCGTAAAATCGTTCGCGCCGTCCAGCTTTGCCGATTCCTGCAGGGCATAAGGAAGCCCGTCGATGAACGAGCGGATGACGAATACGTTGAAGGCGCTGACAAGTCCCGGAAAAATATAGACCCAGAACGAATTCATCAAGCCGAGATCGCGGATCAGAATATATACCGGAATCAATCCTCCCGACACGTACATCGTCAGCGCCAGGAAGACCGATACGAACCGGCGTCCCTGAAAATCGGGACGGGCAAGCGTGAACGCCAGCATGGAAGCGCTGAGCAGACCGAGCAGCGTGCCGACGACCGTGCGCAGCACCGAAATGTTCAATCCGGTCAGCAATCCGGAATAGCCGAAGATCGTTTCGTAGTTGGCCAAGGTAAATGCCCTCGGCCAAATATGGATGCCGCCCCGCACGGTATCGGTCGAATCGTTCAGCGAAATGGCCAGCACGTTCAGAAACGGATACAGCGTCACCGCCGTAATGATCAGCATCAGGGCGAAGTTCAGCGTGTCGAAGATGCGGTCCGACACCGTAGCGTTAAAGTAGCTTCCTTTCCGTCTCATGCCGGAGCCTCCTTACATGATGCTTTCCTTCGTCAGACGTTTGAACAGTCCGTTGGCCGCGAACAGCAATATGACGCTGACGACGGAATTGAACATGCCGATCGCCGTGCCGAATGAATACCGCCCCATGCCGAGACCGTAATTCAGCGCGTACAGATCGAGCACCATCGCGTAATCCTGCACGAGCGGGTTGCCGAGCAGAAACTGTTTTTCAAAGCCGATGCTGATCAGATGGCCGATCGACATAATAAGCAGCACCGTAACCGTCGTCCGGATGCCGGGAAGCGTTATATGCCATATTTGCCGTATGCGTCCGGCCCCGTCTACCCGCGCCGCCTCGTAAAGCTCCGGATCGATGCCCGAGATGGCGGCCAAATAAATAATCGAGTTCCAGCCGAGCTCTTTCCATAAATCCGATGCGGTCACGATGCCCCAGAAATATTCGCCTTTGGCCATCCATTGCACCGGCTGTTCGATCAGTCCGACCGACAGCAGCAATTGGTTGAACGTTCCGTCCACGGCCAGCATCTTCGTCACGATGCCCGCTACGACGACCCAGGATACGAAGTGAGGCAAGTACGACACCGTTTGGGCAAACCGTTTGAACAGACCGTTCTTGAGCTCGTTGAGCAGGACGGCGAACAGGATCGGGAACGTAAACCCGACGACCAGCCCCATAAAGCTCATCGCAAGCGTGTTGCGGAGTACGAGATAAAACCGCTCGTCGCCGAAGAGCGTTGCAAAATGGTCGAAGCCGACCCATTGCTGCTCGAAAAACGACCTTCCCGGCTTGAAATTTTGGAAAGCCATCGTCCATCCCCAGATCGGAATGTACTGAAAGACGAATACCCAGACGACAAACGGCAAAGACATCATGTACAAATATTTGTTTTTTAAAAACGTTTTCCAAAATTTTCGATTGCGCGCCTTGTGCGGCGCAGCGTTGCGGCCGGCCTGCGAAATCGACTCCATTCAACCCCTCCTTGTCTTTCGTAAAATGCCGTGGGAATCGCCAAGAACCCCGCAACCGCTCGAACGCTAGCGGAAATATCGCATCTTCAGTGTAACGGATCGCGCAAACGGACAGTACCCGACAAATCGGAGACGTTTTCATGCAAAAATTAGAGGTGATGAAGGGATGGAAAGACGAAAAAGCCCGCAGCCTCCGGAAAGCCGCGGGGCGGTGAGTATTCCATTAACGGACAAGAAAACGACGAATCCGGGAGAAGGATGCGAAAGGAAGGAACGGATGAGGACCGGTCAAGCGGGAGAAGTCATTCCCCGGAATGCTTGCCGCGAAATGCGGAAGGCGATTTTCCGGCATATTTTTTAAATTTGCTGTAAAAATAATCGACCGTCGCATAGCCGACCCGTTCGGCCACCTGATGCACCTTGAGCCCTTGCGCCAGCAGCTCCTTCGCCTTCTCCATGCGCACCTTGTCGACATAATTGTTGAAATAGTCGCCGGTCTCGCTTTTGAACAGTTTGCCGAGATAGCCGCTGTTGTAATGAAACACTTCGGCTAACGTTTCCAGCTTTAAATTCTGGTCGTAATTGCGGTGGATCAGCTCCTTCATCTGTTTGACGATCCGTTCCGGCTGCGCGGCGCCGCTCCGCTCCGCGACCGCCTCCCATATCCCGTTCAGATGCCGTCGCAGCGATTCCGCATCGGCGGTTTCGTAAATGTCCGATAGGATATCCGGCCGTTCCCGCAACAGCGAGGCCGCCGCGGCGTTGACAGCCGAAAGCTTGTGCAGCGCCGCGGATGCGATATGGGCGGCGGCGCTGCGGCATTCCGGTCCGTCCATGCCGCTTTGCTCCATCGCCTTCAGCGCATCGTTCGCAATGCGGGCGGCCGCTTCCCGGCGGCCGATATCCAGTGCCAAAAACAGCTCGTCGGCGATCTTCTCCGCATCGGGAGCCGGCGATGCGCTCGTCTCGCCGTCCCCATCGGACAGCGGCGGCAGGATGTCCCCGTCCTCACACCAGAACAGGCGCCGGTTCAGCCTGCGGGAAGCCGATGCGAACGAGCGGTCGATACGGCCGAGCGAAACGGCAATATCTCCACAAGCGCCGGCGATCCGGTCGGCCGCTTCACCGCAAAGCCCGCGCAGCGTTTCGTTCCATTCCCGGGCTTCCCGGCAGCCGCGGATGCCGTCCCGGATGACGAGACCGATGTACGGGTCTGCCGGGAACACCGCTGCCGTTGCGGATTGTCCGGCAAAGCGTTCCGCCAGCTTGCGCTTGACGGAAGCGAGCAGCCGGCCGTCATCTTCTCCGCCGCGCTTCGCCGCAAGCAGAACGACCTGATAGCCGTTCCACTCCATGCCGAGCCTTGCCGCGAGCGCGTCCCAGGACGGATCTTCGGCGGACAACGGCGAAGTGCCGTATGCCGCCGAACGGATCGCCTGCTCCCGCCGCCATTGCTCCTCCGCTTCGGACTGGCGGCGCTTTTCATGTTCCGCAACCAGCATGTCGCGGATGCGTGCGATGAAACCGGTCAGCTCGTCCTCATCGACCGGCTTGAGCAAATAGCCGTTCACGCGGTAATCGATCGCTTTTTTCGCATAATCGAAATCCGAGTAGCCGCTCAAAATGAGGAAATGAACGCCTTCGTCCTTTTCCCTGATCCGCTCGATCAGCTTCAGGCCGTCCATTCCCGGCATCCGGATATCGACAATCATCAGATCCGGCGCTTGCCGCTCGTGCTCCTCGAGCGCCTCCCGGCCGTTCGCGGCGATGCCGCATACGCGGAATCCGAACGAATGCCAATCGATGATCGTCCGCATCCCTTCGCGGATTTGAGGCTCGTCGTCCACAATCAGCACTTTATACATTCCGCTCTCTCCCCCTTGCCGGCAATTCCAATCGAATTCGCGTGCCGCGGCCGGGTTCGCTGACCATATCGTAACGGTAGGCTTCTCCGTAAGTCAGCCGCAGCCGCTGATGAATGTTGCGCAAGCCGATCCGCTGCTCGCCGCGGTCTTCGGCGTCCTCCATCGCCGCCAGCACGGCCTGCCGCCGCGCCTCGTCCATTCCGTCGCCGTTATCTTCCACGTCTATGCGCAGCATGCCGTCTTCCGTCAGTGCGGCCGAGATGCGCACATGCCCGCCTTGCTCCAGGTTTTCCAGACCGTGGATGACCGCATTTTCCACAAGCGGCTGCACGATCAGCGGCGGTACCGGAATATTCGTCGTCTCCGGTTCGATATCCAGCGTGAACGTCAGCCTGTCGGCATAGCGGAATTTTTGAATTTCCAGGTAGCAGCGGACAATTTCCATTTCATCGCCGAAACGGATGTCCGCCCCGCCGATCTCCAGGTTTTTCCGCATAAGCTTGCCGAGCAACCGCACCGTTTGCGCGATTTCGGACTGGCCGTTGATATGCGCTTTCATCCGGATCGACTCCAACGCATTGAACAGAAAATGCGGGTTGATCTGGCTCGCCATCATTTTCAGCTTGATCTCTTTCTGCTTCAGCTCCATCATGCTCTTCTGCCGGTTCGATTCATACACCTCGTCCATCAGTTCGCGGATGCTGCGCACCATTGAGTTGAACTGCCGCGACAGCTGGGCGATTTCGTCATTGCCGTCAATCGGTGAATAGGCGTTCAGGTTGCCTGCGGCCACCTTGTTGATCTCCTTGCTCAATTTTAAAATCCGCTTCGAAATCAATGCCGATACGAGCGAAATCAGAATGACCGCGACGATACAGCTGAGAAAAATAACGATCATGCCCATCGTTCCGATCCGGTCGGCCTCCGCGACGATATAATCGACCGCAAATACGGATACGATACGGAGTCCGTTGAGGCTGGAAGCGGGATGGACGTTTTCAATAATAATTTTGGACAGCTTGCCGTCCACGATCTCTTCGTACGTGCCGCTGTCGTAATTTTGAATGATCCTGCCGATGCTCGCATCGGTCAGCAGCTTGCCGGACAAGGCCGGGTTGTTCGAGGCGACGATGTTGTTGTTTTCGTCTATAATCATCGTCTCATACGGTTCCTGGTTCATGATCGCATGCAGCGTAACCGGATTGACGGCAATGACGAGTACGCCCTTTGTCCCGTATTCCGGAAAATCGATCCGCCTGACGAGGCTCAAATATTTGTTTTTCCCGGCCTGGTCCTCCACATAATACCATCTGACGGCGTTATCGGCGATCGCGGCCCGGTACCAGAAAGAATGGCGAATCGAATCGTCCGGCTGGATAAATTCCCAGTTGTTGATCAAAGTCGGATTGTCGATATAAAGCCGAATGTTTTTCAGCTCGGCGTACGTCTTGAGAAAATCGCGGAAATCGGAATACCCGCTGTAAGCTTTGAAAACGTCCAGAACGGTATCGTAACGGCTGTTTGATACCGTTTTCAATCTTCTGTCGAACAACAGCCGCTCCGAGACGATAAGCGGGATTTTAATAATATCGGACGTGCGCTGCTTGAGCCGTTCGACGTTGCTGGCCGTCTGCTGCACGGCATTTTCCAGCGCCATCTGGCGAAATTGCGCGGTGAGAAACATGCCGACGAACAGTACCGGGACGAGCACGACGAGCAAAATCGACAGAAACAGCTTGTTGCGCAGCTTCATATTGTTGAACCAGGTTGTCATCTGTCAGCAGGTCACTCCCTCCGTCGCGGCGCCGTATTCCGTTTCTATCATCTATATCATAATCGCCCGGGCGGAAAAAGAGAATGACTTTCGGCTCCGCTTCGCATCCAGCGCCTTATTCGTTCGCGCTAATCCCGCTGGGTGCCACCATTGCGTGCCTCCAGTGCCTTTTTCGCTCGCTCCACTCCCGCCGGGTGCTCGATTGCTCGCTCCACTCCCGCCGGGTGCTCAATTTCGAACCTCCAGGGCTCTATTCGCTCGCACCATCCACACTGTGAACTGCCACCGGCCCCGAAATTACTTTACTCCGGCTCCCAGCGGCTGGTATGCGGGAGATCGCAACCCTACAAAAGAACAATGCTGCAAAAGTGCAGTATTTTCGGGCGTAAAATAACCAAAACGCGAAAATTACTGCGATAATGCAGTTTTTTTGATCCTTTCAATCCAGATAAGCGAAAATCTCCAGAAAATACTGTATTTTTGCAAAATTTTGTTCCATATTTATCTATTCGGACCAAAAATTCTGCATTTTTGCAGGATTTTCTCCAAAGCAACCTGTCCGGAGACAGAGGCGCTGTATCAGGGCACATCAACGGACCGGAGACGATTTAGCGGAAGACGAGGCGCACCGACGAACGGGCGACGAGTTGACGGTAGACGAGGCACTCCGACGAACGGGCGACGAGTTGACGGTAGACGAGGCGCACCGACGAACGGGAGACGATTTAGCGGAAGACGAGGAACTCCGACGAACGGGATACGAGTTGACGGTAGACGAGGCGCTCCGACGGACCGGAGACGATTTGACGGAAGGCGCGGACGGTCTCCTATTAGAAGGGGGGATTTATAAATGCTAAAATATTAATAGGAAAGGCCGTTCCGACCAGTCGAAACGGCCTTTCCGCTATTCACGCCAATTAGTCCAGCAGCTTGTCAAGCAGCGCCCGGCCTTCCCTCAGCTCGCGGTTAAATTGAGCTTTGAAAGGCTGCAATACTTCATCGGGCTCGTAACCGGCCGCCTTCAGCTGACGGGCCGCATCCGCTATAATATCGCGGAAATCCGAAACGCATTTGGCGAAAACGACTGTTCCTTCCCTGTACAGCGCGCTCTTTTCGCTAGTCGTATCGGCTGCCAAAAATTGCAGCGCAATGCTGAACAACTGCGATTCGCACTGGTTGCGCAGCGTAACCAGCTTGCGTTTCGTCTCGTTGATAATTTGATTCTTCTTGGCCGGGTCCGGCTTGCCGGGTTTGTCCGGGTTGCCAGGCTTGTCCGGGTTGCCAGGCTTGTCCGGGTTGCCAGGGTTGCCAGGCTTGTCCGGCTTGCCAGGCTTGTCGGGCTTCCCGGGTTTATCCGGTTTGCCAGGCTTGTCCGGTTTGTTGCCTTTACCGTTGTCGTTGCCTTTTCCGTTATTGTTGCCTTTACCGTTGTTGTTACCTTTACCGTTATTGTTGCCTTTGCCGTTGTTGTCTTTGCCATTGTTGTTGTCTTTACCGCTGTCGTTACCCTTGCCATTGTCGTTGCCCTTGCCGTTGTTGCCTTTGGAGCTCGTTTGACCGGCTTTCGCTTTCTCCTGTTCTTTGGCCTTCTGGTCCAAGTTGGCCATCATTAGATCGACAAAGTAGGATATGAGCGATGAACCGTACGAAAGCGCCGTCGAATGGCTTTCTTGCTTGACCGGTACGGCTGCCGTAGCACCGGTAGCCGCCGGCAGAAGCAGTCCTGTCAGCAGAGCAATGACGAGCCCGGCCGAAACTTTGATCTTCACTTGGCAAAACCTCGCTTTCGCATATTATTTCTGTCCGCTGCCGCGGACGTGTCGAATCCCGGACCGCTTGCGGCAGCAGATGCGCGATGCCCGATTTGCGCTTTGCGGAAGAGAACGGCAGAGCGCCTCCCGCAGTTCCTGTCTCCACCTGCCGATCGGCGCCGGACTCTCCCGCCGCACGCAGTACTCGGGCCGTTCCCGGCCTGCCGGTACCATCGGCTAAAGCCGGGATATCCAGCGTCTATGTCGGCTATGATCACCTCCTCTTCGGCGTAATCCCGCCCCCGTCGCGTGCCCGCCTCTCGAGCCGCCGCTTATCGCGTACAGCAAGCTTTCTTGCGAATCTTCCCAAAGCAGCGGCGGCAAGCACGCCCAGGGCGCTCCCTGTCATATCGAGGATAACGTCCTCAAAGGTGCTGGTCCGCATAACCGAGAACGTCTGGTTCCACTCGTCCAGCAAACTTACGATCAACACCAGGACCGAAGCGATGACGCCCCGCTTCCAAACAGGCCCGCTCCGGACGGGCAACGCGGCATAAGCGAGCGCTCCGAGTATGGCGTAGACGAACAGATGAGCCGCCTTGCGAAATACGAATTCGACGAAGCGGTACGGCTCCTCCCGCGCTTCGATGACCGCTCCGCCGTAACGGATCGTGACGTCCGGCAGCAGCGCTGAAAGCCGCTCGACGCTCCAGTGGGCTCGCAGCCACGGCTTGATCGTCTGCTCCTGAAACGGTTGCGACGACCAGTTGTACAGGAGCGTAAGCCAGATCATAAGCGGCACAAGCAGCGCGATTCTTGCGACAAGTCGCTTCTTCCGGCCGTTCCCGCCGTCAGAAGTTGACCGAATACCGATCCCTCTTCTCTCCGCCCACCGGCGGTCTGCCGATGGAATGGTACTCGTAGCCGAGCTCGCTCATGACGGACAGCGGGAAGCAGTTGCGGCCGTCGACGATAACAGGCCGCTTCAGCAGCAGCCGGACGCGGGCCAAATTCATCTCGGTGACTTCCTTCCATTCCGTCAGGATGAGGCAGGCATCGCTCCCCGTCACCGCCTCCTCGACGCTGCCGGCATACTGAACCTCTGCGGGCAGCAATCGTTTGGCCGATTCCGCCGCGATCGGATCGAACGCCCGCACCGTCGCCCCCTGCTTCAGCAGTTCCGGGATAATCGTCAGCGACGGCGCCTCGCGCATATCGTCGGTATTCGGTTTGAAGGCGAGCCCGAGCACCGCCACCTGCTTGCCATTCAGCGGGCCGACCGCCTCGTTCAGCTTGTCCAGCACAACGTACCGTTGGCGGTTGTTCGTGCGGATGACCGATTTGAGCAATTCGAAATCGTAGCCCGCCTTGTCCGCGATATGAGCCAGCGCGTACGTATCCTTCGGGAAGCAGGAGCCGCCGTAGCCGATGCCCGCCTGCAAAAATTTGCCGCCGATCCGGCTGTCCAGGCCCATCCCTTCCGCCACATGCACGACGTTGGCCCCGACCCGTTCGCAAATGTTGGCGATCGCGTTGATGAACGAAATTTTCGTCGCCAGAAACGTATTGGCCGCGTACTTGATCATTTCCGCGCTTTCCAGATCCGTCTTGAAAATGTTCGTCCGGAACGGCTCATGCAGTTCCGCGATAACCGCGGCCGCCTCTTCGCTGTCCGAACCGATAACGGCGCGGTCCATGTTCATGCAATCGGAAATCGCCGACCCTTCACGCAAAAATTCCGGGTTGGACACCACGTCGAATCCGATCCACGGATACTTTTTGTTCGCCTGCACCACTTCGCGCACCAGTTCGCCGGTTCCGACCGGCACCGTGCTTTTGTTGACGATGATTTTGTACCGGTTCAAATGCTCCCCGATCTTTTTGGCGGCCTGCATGACATAGCGCATGTCCGCTTCCCCGGTTTCCGACATCGGCGTCCCGACCGCAATGTAGATGATGTCCGACGATTCGATCGCTTCCCCCACCTCGGTCGTGAAGAACAGCCTTTCTTTCTCCGTGTTGCGGGCAATCATCTCGTCAAGTCCCGGTTCGTAGATCGGCACTTCCCCGCGCCGCAGCATGTTGATCTTCCGTTCGTCCACATCGCAGCAGATGACGCGGTTGCCCACCTCCGCAAAGCATGTGCCCGAGACGAGTCCGACATATCCCGTGCCGATAACCGTAATTTTTCGCATCTTACTTCGCCACCTTGTTCAGGATTGCAAAATGCTGTTCGTACAGCGACTGGATATAAGCCAACGCTTCCTCGCGCAAGTCTTCGCGCTGCAGCGCAAAGTCCATCGTCGCCCGGATAAAGCCGAACTTGTCGCCCACATCGTAGCGGACGCCTTCGAAATTGTAGGCGAGCACGTTCTTCAGATCGTTCAGCTTCTTGATCGCGTCGGTCAGCTGGATTTCACCGCCGGCGCCCGGCGCCTGATGCTCGAGAATATCGAAAATTTCCGGCGTCAGCACATACCGGCCCATGATGGCGTAATTGGAAGGCGCCGCCTTGCGCGAAGGCTTCTCCACAAGCGTGTCGAGAAAGAAGACCGACGGTTCGATCGCGGACCCGCGCGGCGCGATAATGCCGTACTTGGAGACGTCCTCGTCGCTCACCCGCTGCACGCCGACAACCGAAGAGGAATAGCGGGAATAGACGCGGATCAGTTGGCTGAGGCACGGCTCCTGCGACTGTACGATGTCGTCGCCGAGCAGGACGGCGAACGGCTCATTGCCGACGAAGCTGCGCGCGCACCAGATGGCGTGGCCGAGCCCTTTCGGCTCCTTCTGCCGGATGTAATGGATGTTGGCCATCTCCGAAATGGAGCGGATCTGCTCAAGCTCCTTCGTCTTGCCTTTCTTGTCCAACGTCTCCTCGAGCTCGAACGACTTGTCGAAATGATCCTCGATCGCCCGCTTGCCGCGGCCACTAATGATCAAAATATCTTCAATGCCGGAGGCGATCGCCTCCTCGATAATGTATTGGATGGTCGGCTTGTCGACGATCGGGAGCATTTCTTTCGGCTGCGCTTTCGTCGCGGGCAGGAAGCGCGTGCCGAGCCCCGCTGCCGGAATGATCGCTTTACGTACTTTCATGACTTTGCCTCCTCATTTCATCTAAAGTAACAGGCGCCCGGACGGCTTCCGCACGTTTTTTCGCCGTTCATCGCTGCGGAAGTCCGCCCCGTACCGAATCAGGCTTGAGCCGCGTAGCCCGGCACTGTCATTCGCGCTTCTCCGAGCCGCCGCAGCACGCAGTCGATGACCCGCTGCTGGTCGGCTTCGCTGAGGGAAGAGCCGGAAGGCAGGCACAGCCCTTGCGCAAACAGTTGATCGGATACGCTGAACTGCGGTTCATGCGCGTAGTATTCGTACTGGCGAAGCAGCGGCTGCAGATGCATCGGCTTCCATACCGGCCGCGCCTCGATATTGTCGGCGGCCAGCGCCTTGACGAGCTCGACCGCCGTCACGCCCGTTATTTGCGGGTTCACCGTCAACGTCGTCAGCCAGCGGGTAGAGCGGCCATACGCCGCCTCCGGCATGAACGAAATTCCCGGGATGTGCGCGAGCGCCGCCTCGTACCGTTCGAACACCGCCCGCCTGGCAGCGATCCGCTCCCCGAGCACCTGCAGCTGACCGCGGCCGATGCCGGCCAGGACGTTGCTCATCCGGTAGTTGAAGCCGAGCTCGCTGTGCTCGTAATGGAGCGCCGGATCGCGGGCCTGCGTCGCCAAAAACCGGGCTTTCGCCAGCTTCCCCGTATCATGGCCGACCAGCATGCCGCCGCCCGATGTCGTAATGATTTTGTTGCCGTTGAACGAGTAAATGCCGTAATCGCCGATCGTGCCGCTCGCTTTTCCTTTATAGGTCGCGCCCAGCGACTCGGCGGCATCCTCGACGACCGTCACGCCGTACCGGCGGAACAGCGCCATGATCGGATCCAAGTCGGCGCTCTGGCCGTACAGGTTGACAACGACGGCCGCCTTCGGCAGACGCCCTTCGCGTTCCGCCTCGATCAGCGCCCGTTCCAGCGCCTGAACGGACATGTTCCACGTTTCGAAGTCCGAATCGATAAATACCGGCTCGGCGCCTTCGTACAGCACCGGATTGACGCTGGCGACGAACGTCAGCGTCGAGACGAACACCCGATCGCCGCGTCCGACGCCGGCCAGCTTCAGCGCCAGGTGAATGGCCGCCGTCCCGGAGGACAGCGCCACCGCTCCCCGGGCGCCGGTCAATTCGGCAAGCTCCCGCTCGAATTCATCCACATGTGGGCCGAAAGGCGCGATCCAGTTCGTGTCGAACGCCTCCGCTACATAACCCTTCTCCCGCTCTCCCAGATGCGGCGGGGACAAGTAAATCCGCCGGTTGTCGGTCATCTTGGTTCCTCCTTCGGCTTGTTCATTGCGGCAATCGTTTGCCTCATCATTTCAGCGTCCTCCGCCGGCCGGCTGCGGCGCATACGGCGGCGGCAGCTCCGCAAGCCGGCGGATCGTCCGCGCCGGCACGCCGGCGGCGACGACGCCGTCCGGCACATCGCGGATAGCCGCGGCTCCGGCGCCGAGCACGCTCCACCGGCCGATGCGCACGCCGGGAATGACGCTGGCGCCGATGCCGATGTGCGCGCCTTCGTCCGCGACCGTCCCGCCGGCGAGCGCCGCGTTCGGCGACAGATGCGCGAACGGCCCGAGCTCGGCGTCATGCTCGACGACGGCGCCGGAATTGACGATCGCGTGGGCGCCGATGCGTGCGCCGGGGTTGGCTACGGCGCCGGGCATGACGACCGCGCCGGGGCCGACCGGAACGCCGGGCGCAATACAGGCGGCGGGGTGGACGAGCGAGGCGCAGCGCTCCTCGCCCATCCCGATCCGCTCCACCAGCGCCCGGCGGGCGGCATTGTCGCCGACAGCGACGATCCATTCCGCATCCGCCCGGTCCGCCAGCAGCGTCCGCAGCAGGAGCAGCGGCCCGTAATAGACGCCGTCCCGCTCGCCGGCCTCCGTATAGCGGTCGTCCACCACCGCGAGCAGCCGGTGGCTGCCGGAAGCGCGCATCACCTCCCGCACGACCCGTCCGTGGCCGCCGTCCCCGACGACGATCAGCGGCCGGGCGGTCACGACACGTTCTCCATCTTGCCGGAGCCGGCGAATTTGACGACGGTCGCCTGACCCTGCTGCTGAATGCCTTCGCGCTTCAGCACCTTGACGACCGTGCGGACGAGAATGCGCAGGTCGAGCGCGAGCGAGCGGTTGCGCACATACCAGACGTCGAGCCGGAATTTCTCTTCCCAGGAGACGGCGTTGCGCCCGTTCACCTGCGCCCAGCCGGTAATGCCCGGCCTGACGTCATGGCGTTTCGCCTGTTCTTCCGTGTACAGCTGCAAGTACTCCATCAGCAGCGGCCGCGGACCGACCAGCGACATGTCGCCGCGGATGACGTTGAACAGCTGCGGCAGCTCGTCCAGACTGAGCTTGCGCAGCAGCTGCCCGAACGGCGTCAGCCGCACTTCGTCGGGCAGCGGCCGCCCTTCCGCGTCCGTGGCGTCGGTCATCGTGCGGAACTTGAGCACGTGGAACGGGCGGCCGTACAAGCCGGGACGCTGCTGCCGGAACAGCACCGGCGAACCGAGCTTGAGCCGGACGAGCAGCGCCACGGCCGCATACACCGGAAGCAGGGCAATGACGGCGGGCACGCAGACGGCCAGATCGATCGCCCGCTTCGTCCAGCGGCCGAATCTCGCCCGCCAGCGCCGATCCCGGGCAGCCCGCTCGGCGGTGTCGCGGTACATCGCATGGAGCCGCCGGACGACGAGCGCTTCCGTAAATTCCGCCTCGATGCGGCGTCTTCCGGCCTCGCCCAACCGGCTCCTGAGCGCCGCGTCGCGCATCACCGTGCCGAGCGCCTCGGCCAATTCGGCGCTGTCGCCGTAAGGGACGAGCATCCCGGTGACGCCGTCCGCCACCAGCTCGCGAGTGCCGAGCACGTCGGTGGCGACGATCGGCTTGCCGAACGCCATCGCTTCCATCAGCGAGCGGGGAATCCCCTCCTTCTCCGAGGTGAGCGCCACCGCATCGGCCAGCTTGAACCACGGCGCCATCGCCCGCTGCTGGCCGACGAACGCGATATCGCCGGCCAGCCCTTCGCGCTGCGCGCGCGCCCTTACTTCGGCTTCAAGCGGACCCGAGCCCGCCAGCACGGTAATCCAGTCGAGCGCTCCGTCCCGCTTCAGCCGGGCCAGCGCATCGAGCAGCAGGCCGTGATCCTTGACCGGCTCGAACCGGGCGGCGACGAGCAGCACCGGCCGGTCTTCCGGAAGGCCGTATTCGCGCCGCAGCTCTTGCAGCCGCTCCTCCGTAACCGCCGCCCCCAAGCCGTCCAGCTTCTCCAGGTCGACGCCGTTGCCTTCGAAGTACACTTTGCGCCAGGGCGCCAGACGCTGCAAAGCGGATACGTCCTGACGGTTCTGCGAGGCCAGGGCGTCGCAGCAGAGCGCCCCGAGCTTCTCCAGCCAGCGGTACAGATGATACGTCGCGGCGGATTGGCCTTCGTAGAAAGGGAGTCCGTGGCTCGTATGAATAACGACCGGCACCCGCGCCAGCCGGGCCGCGATTCTGCCGATCAGCCCGGCCTTGGCGGTATGCGTATGAACGATGTCGAACCGTTCCCGGCGCAGCAGCTTGTACATCTGCCAGATCGATCGCGCGTCGCGTATCGGATGAATCGAGCGGCTCATCGGCACGAACAGCCAGCGGAACGGGTAAGCCGCCCGCGCTTCTTCGTCGGCCCCTTCGGGCGAGGAGATGAGCGTCACGTCGCAGCCGCTCTCGTGCAGCAGCCGCAGCTTGTCGCCGAGAATCTTATGGCTGACGCCCGCCGTACACAAATGCGCGACCTTCTTCATACGCACCCTCCTTGTAATAAGCCCGGTACCATTCCACGAAGCGGCCGATCCCCTCGTCGATCGTCGTGACGGGCCGGAAACCGACATCGTTCGCCAAATCGTCGATATCCGCGTATGTCGCCTGCACGTCGCCCGGCTGCATCGGCTTGAATTCGATGACGGCCTTCTTGCCGAGCTTCTCCTCGATCGTCCGGATGAACGTCATCAGCTCGACCGGCTTGTTGTTCCCGATGTTGTATACCTTGTAAGGCGCATAGCTCGACCCGGGATCGGGCCGTTCCCGGTCCCAGGCCGGGTCGGGCTTCGGCGGGCGTCCGATCAGCCGGACGATGCCTTCCACAATGTCGTCGATATAGGTGAAATCGCGCAGCATCCGGCCTTCGTTGAAGACGGAGATCGGCTCGCCGGCGTCGATTTTTTGCGTAAAGCTGAAGTAGGCCATATCCGGTCTTCCCCACGGCCCGTAGACGGTGAAGAAGCGCAATCCCGTCGTCGGCAAGCCGTACAGATGGCTGTACGTATGCGCCATCAGCTCATTCGCTTTTTTCGTCGCGGCATACAGGCTGACCGGATGGTCGACGTTGTCATGCACCGAGAACGGCATCTTCACGTTCGCGCCGTAGACGGAGCTGGACGAAGCGTAGACGAGATGGCCGACGCCGCGTCTCCGGCACGCCTCGAGCACGTTGCCGAAACCGACCAGATTCGATTCGAGATACGCGAACGGGTTGGTCAGGCTGTACCGGACGCCGGCTTGCGCCGCCAGATGCACGACCGTATCGATCGACTCGCTCTCCATCATGGCGCTCAGTCCGTCGAAGCCCGATACGTCCAGCTCGTATCCGCGAAAATCGGGATAGGCCGACAGCCGCGCATACCGGCTGCGCTTCAACGATACGTCGTAATAGTCGTTAAAATTGTCGATGCCGACGACCTGCTTGCCTTCGCGAAGCAGCCGTTCCGCCAGATGATAGCCGATAAAACCGGCCACGCCGGTTACAAGAATGGTCATAACGCCTCCGCCCCTTCCGGAATATAGTCAGGCTGCTCGCTGTTCGCGCGAACATAATCGCGGAAGGACAGCCAAAATTCGCGCCTGCGCTGATCGAGTTTCTCTTTCGTATATTGATGCGCGCGGTTGAAATTGGCTTTCGCCTGCACGCGCCGCCATTCGTCGTTGCCCGCCGCCTCCACGAGCTGCTGCGTCAATTGCTTGACATTGCCGGGCTGATGCAGGCAGTCCGGCGCGATCAGCTCGGGAATGCCGCCGGCCGTCGAGCCCAGCACCGGGCATGCCCGGCTCATCGCTTCGATCGTGGCCCGGGGCAGCCCTTCCTGGAAGCTCGGCTGGATATAGATGTCGATGCCGTCCAGCCACTCGAACACCGCCGCCCCGCTCGGCAGCACGCCGCAAAACTCGACGCCGTCCGCGACGCCGAGCCGTTCGGCGAGCGATTTCCAGCCGTCGCTCGGACCGTCGCCCAGTATGCGCAGCCTTGCGTCCGGCATCTCCTGCCGCAGTCCGGCGAACGCCTTGAGCGCGACGTCGATCCCTTTCGTCTTCCCGTTCAGGGAGCCGATCAGCCCGACCGTAATATCCCGCTTCCCGGGCCGGATACCCGCAAGCCGCTTCTCCAGCACTTCCGGATCCGGCTCGGGAATTTCCACATTGGAGCAGGCAGCCGTTGTTCCTCCGGAGCACGGATAGCGGCGCTGCAGAAACTGCTCGGTGACATACAGCGCAAACGGCGCTTTCTTGACCAGCGCCCGCGTCTTGCGCAGCGCCAGCGGCGCATACAGCTTGCCTTGCAAATTGCCGTAATTCCACAGCCCGTCCCAGCAGCAGGCGACCATCTCGACGGCGTAAGGCTTGCCCAGCTTGCGGGCGACGCGAATCGCCTCCGAACCGATCTCGCTCGGCATCCGCGCAATGACCGCATCCGCCTTGCCGACGGCTTCGGTCAGCAGTTGATCGACATAGCCGCGCTTCGTCAGCTTGTTGACGGGATTGCTGAGCGACGGCAGCACGAGAAAGTCCACGTTGGGCCCGCTCGACAGCGTTTTGCGCTTCAAGCTGTCGTCCGACGGCACCTTCTGCCCCCGGCAGGCGACCGTCAGGCTCGAGAATACGCCGAGGTATCGTTCCCAGACGGCGTAAGGCAGCTTGCCGCCGGAGAAAAACTTGCCCGAATCGTTGAAATAAAACGTATGGTCATGCGCCCATAAGATATGCATGGTACTTCCCCTCCCTTTTTCTTGTCTGTAAAAATGCTTGCTGAACAGCACTTCCTGAATATAAAGCGGTAATCAGGTACAGCGTCGCATGAGTAAAGCGCCAAAGTACGTCCGTTCCTTCGGGCGTCAGTCCCATCCGCCTTGCTCAACCGCGGACTTTCGGCTTATCCGCCGAAAGTCCGGCCCGAACGGGTCCCGCGTACCGGCCGGCCGCAACCCTCGTGGAGTCGCCGTCATACCGGCAGCTTGTCCGCCGCCGTCCGGCCGACATCGCCGCGCTGAGGCGGCGAAGGCGACGGGGCGACGGCCAATCGCGGCGCTTCCGGCGCTGCGATCTGCTTCACCTGCCTTGCGGGAACGCCTGCGGCAACGACGCCAGGGGGGATCGTCCGGTTGACGACGGCTCCGGCCGCCACGACCGAACGGCTGCCGATTTCCACGCCGGACAATATGCGGCAGCCGCAGCCGATCCAGACGTCCCGGTGGATGCGGATGCTCCCTCCGGTGACCGGATTGTCCCGGATCGGCAGACGATCGTCGTCCCATGTATGCTGGAACGATACCAGGGACGTCTGGTGCGCGATCGAAACGTCATCCCCGATTTCGAGTCCGCCGTAAGCGTCCAGATAGCACTGCTTATGGACGCTCACATTCGAACCGATCTCGAGCCGCTCCCAGTACCGGATCTCCACATTGCGCCCGATCAGCACATTGTCGCCGCAACGTTTGGCCAGTCTGCGCAGAATGCAATATCGCAGAGCGGCGCCGGGCATGTCCGGCAGCCAGTCGCTCAACGTCCACATCCATACGAGCAGCGGCTTGGGCACAAGCTTGAGCATGCGGCTGATCGCCAGCAGCAGCCCTTTATATTTGCGAAAAACGTCGCGGCCTCGCATCATACTCCTCCTTTCGCAATGGACAATTTTTGCGTGTTACGAATGAATCGGCTTCGGCTTCTTCCGGCAGCCTGGCCGCGGACGCCCGCCTCATGTTCCCGGGCTGTCCGCCTTCCAGGTACGAACCGGCCGTTTTCCCGCCCGGCTTGCCAGACTGTCGCGGCACCACCGGAAAAACCAAAGCAGCGTATAGGCGTTCATCGTGTATACGAGCGGCAGAATCGGCAGCTTTTTGCGGACCATATTGTCTCCGATCGTGCCGACGCCGTACTCCAGCTCGCGGCCGGTAATGGTGACATAGCCGACAAGCACGAGCGTGGCAGCGTAGATGAACAACAGGACGAAGGCGATCGCATAAAATTTGCGCGTCTCCCTGTACCGCATGAAAAGGAGTGCCGACACGCCTACCCAGATCGACATCCAGACCGCTTCCAGCGTACGCAGCAGCAGCTCCGGACTCCAGTTGGCCAGGTTCGCGGGATTCGGACTGACGAACAGAAACACCGTAAGCATCGCCGTATTGACAAGCGCCGTCGGACCGATTTGAACCACCAGAATGCCGAGCGCAGCCATCATGACGGCAATCGCCGTCCTGAACCGCTGCGTATACAGCAGCCAGAAGCAAACCGTGTACACGATCGCGTAATCCCTGAGCCCGGTCGCATACAGCAGCACGACGACAAACCATACATACTTTTTGCGCAGCAGCAGCGCCGCGCCGTACACCCCGAGCAGCACGCAGGTTACATCCTTGGCGAACAGCGACGACATGTACATCAGCGAAGGACTGACCAGAAGGCCGAAAATGACGATCGCGTGAAAACGGAGCGAAGGCTCACCGGTTTCCCCGGCGTCCCCGCCGATACCGCCGGTCCTGCGGCCCGGCAGCGCGTAACGGAAGTAATTCGCGTTCAGGCGATACGTCTGGTTGACGGTCAGGATGAGCAGCACGGTATTGAGCAGAATGATCGGCAGCGGCCCCTCGATTTCCATCCATTTGAAAAAGGGCATGTACAGCAGACCGAACATCGGGTAAGCGGAAATGTTATGCCACTGCGTCACGATATGCTCCCAGGCGTAAGGGAGAAAATCGCCAAGCCGCTCGAATTCGACGACTTGCTCGTAATAATGGATCTCGTCGGGCCCGGCCAGCGGATCGGTCGTCATCGCATAGACCAGCTTGCCAAGCATCAGGACGCACAGCCCGGTGAACAAAGCGCCCGGCGTATGCGGCCAACGCAGCAGGAAGAAGAACGGAATGAGCAGCGCGAAGAACGCGGTCATGCCGAGTCCCTCGTCCCACGGCAGGATCATCCTGACCGCGAGCAGCAGCAGAACGGCGGCGGACAATTGGACGATCGGACGGTTAATCGAAACTTCCGCCTGCATAAACCCTCTCCAGACGCCGGACGCTGCCGGTGATGTCGTATTCGTGGCGTATCAGCGCGTCCCGCACCGCTGCCCAATCCGGGGACGCCGCCGCGGCAAGCTTGCTCATTCCTTCCGCCCACCGCTCGGCCGGAGCCTCAAGCGGCAGCTTGTCCACCATGCCGAGCTTCAAATCCGCTTCCTCCGGCACCCGGTCCGAGACGAGACAGGGCACGCCGGCCGCCTGGGCTTCGATCAGCACGATGCCGAGCCCTTCGTACAGCGACGGCAGCACGAAGCCGTCGAGTGCGCCCAAAATTTCCGGCACGTCCTTACGCAGCCCGAGGAAGCTGACCTGCTTCGCGAGGCCGCGCTCTTGCACCGTTCGCTCAATGCTCGCACGCAGCGGGCCGTCGCCGACAAGCACGAGCCTGGCGTCCGGCCGTTTCGCGGCAAATGCGGCGAACGCCTCAATCAGGAAGGCATGGTTCTTCTGCTCGCTGAACCGCCCGATATGGCCGAAAAGCGGCGCCGTCGGATCTTCCGCGCCGAGCCGGCGGCGCAGCTCTTCCCGTTTCGCCGGCAAGCTCTCGTACGGCGACAGCTGGATGGCGTTCGGGAATACCCGAACCCGCCCGTCGCGCCAGCAGTCCGTGCCGAACAGCGACTGGCAGGCCGCCCGCGAGCAGCCGAGCATCGCCGTGCTGTGCCGAAGAATCAGCCTGCGCATATAGGCGCGGTATATTTTGCGCGCCAGCGAGGTGCGGCGGCTGTCGTGCGTATTGTGGCTGTGGCTGATCCGCACCGGGATGCCGAGGTTCTCCGCCAGCTTGAGCACGTAGCCGCTGAAGCCGAAAATATGGCTGTGCACCGCGTCGTATGGCCCGTACCGCCGCACGTTGCTTTCGAAAGCGACGCGAAACCGGCGCAGCCCCTTCTGCGGATGCGGCTGGCGGACGATGGTGCCGCCGAGTGCCCGGATTTCGTCGTCATAGAAGGCATCTTCCTCCGTCTGTACGGCGAAATGATACTCGTAGCGGTCGCGGTCCGTATTGCGGTACAAATTCATCAGCAACGTCTCGATGCCGCCCGGATGCATTTTGCCCACGACGTGAAGCACTTTGATTTTGTCCGTTTTCGTGCCCGTATTTCTCCCCGGGCGAATCGTTCCGCTAATCATGCCAAAATTCTCCCCATATGCCGGTACAGCTCCTCCTTCTTCAGCCGGATCAGTTCGGGAAAGCGTCCCGCCGGCGCCTCGGTCAGCCGCATGGCGGCAATCGCCGAAGACGCCGGTCGCCGGAAATCGACGAGATGGCTCTCCAGCCCGAGTTCGCGGAATATGCTGCTCAGCTTCTGATCCCAAATGAGTCCGTACGTCGGTTTCATCATCGAGAGCGCCGGAATGCAGGCATGCAGCCGCTGGGCGATAACGGCCTCGCAGGCCGCAATCCGTTCCACCAGCCCCGCCACCGTCGTCGGATAGCCGAGAAACTGCACGCCTTCAAGGCCGGCGCAGCGCGGCTTGACGTACATCTCGACGAATGCGTTGTCCGTCGCCGAACCGTTCGTAAACACGTTTACCTGCAAGCCGCGCGAGGTCAGCTCGATCGCCGCATCCCGCCACCAGTCGGCGCATTCGTCGCGTTCCCAGCGGAATGCCGAATGCCGTTTCATTTCATGCGGATCCATGATGCCAAGCCCCACGACGGGCCGGTTCCGGGCCGAGCGGCTTGCCGGGACGCGGTCCGTACCGCTCCCGGCCGGGAGCCGGGGGAAAGCTTCCAACGTATACAGCGCGGGGTCGGCAAGCGCCACCGTCTTGTCCGCGAGCGAAGCGTCCATGGCGAGCAGAAATTCCCGGGAATCCGCATCCCGCACCGCAATCGTCTCGGCGTAGCGGCATGCCTCGAGGAACCACCGCTTGGCCGGCAGGCTCCACGGGCCGCGCGCGCCGACGAACACGATGTGCAGCGGTTTGCGCTGCCGTTTCGCTTCGCGGGCGACGCGGCGAACCGACAACGGGAAAGTCAGATACGTGTCGATGAGCAGATGGCCGCCGCCGATGAACACGGCGTCCGCCTCCGCCACCGCTTCCCGGACTTGCCCGAGCATGACGGAGTCTTTCGCCCGATGAAGCCAATAGGCTTTCAGCATCCGCATCCAGTCCGGCGTTGCCCGCTTTTTCAGGCCGGCGGCGTTCAGCCGCACGACGGGCGCGGCTTCGGAAGGCGTCTCCTCCTCGGGGCAGCGGCCGTCCAGCAGATCGAAATGAATGATCCGGTAGGAGCCGCGCATGCGGATCATGCGGTTTATCGTATACGCGATCAAGCCGTCGCCCAGATTGGGGGACTTCGGCACTCCCGCCAGCAAAATCGTCTTCATTCGTCGAACTCTCTCCTTTTCTCTCCAGCACCCTGCTCTTGTATCTGCCATTTATCTTTCGTCTTCATGAAGGGAGGCGCCCAGGCGAACGTCTGAATGCCGAACCGGCGCCAGATGATCACCACCATGACCACGTTCCAGGCGACGCCGGATACGCTCGTCGCCAGCGCCGCGCCCGTTATGCCGAGCGGCGGGATAAGAAGGACGCACAGCGCGACGTTCAGCACGCTGGCCAGGCTCAGCACTTTCGTCAGCACCTTCTGATGCCCGGTCATCGTCGTCAGCGTCCCCGATTGGCCGCAGAACGCCTTGATCAGATGCCCTCCGGCCAACAGCATAAGCGCAGGGTACGCGTCGCGAAATTCTTCGCCGAACAGGCCGAGCAGCGGACGGCCGAGCAGGGCGAAGACGGCGAATACGACGGCGGCGAAGAGAAATCCGGCGCGGCCGGTCGTCGTGCAAACCTGCTGCATCTGCTTGCGGTCGCCCTTCGCATACGTTTCCGACAAAAGCGGAGCGGCCGTCATATTGATCGCCGTCAGCGCAAACGCCACGAGCGTGCCGAGCCGGACGGCCGCCGAGAACAGACCCGAGGCCGTTTCCCCTTGCATGAATCCGATCAGCAGCACGCTGAGCTGCCCGAGCAGCAGGTACATCCCGGCGTTGATCATGAGCGAGACGGACAAGCGAACCCACTCCCGCGTCTCATAGCGGGGAGCAAGCTGCCGGGTATGCCTTCCGATGCGGACTTTCAGCACGAAGGCACCCACGACGTACGTAACGGCGACCGAAACGCCGAAGCACAGCATCGCCAGGCCCGCGTCCGCCGTCATGCCGAAGCCGTATGCGCAAAGCGCCAGCAGCGCGATCGTCAGAACCGGCCGCATAATCTTCTCCGGCATCTGCGCGAACAGAACGTCCTTCAGACCTTGCAGCGCGCTTTGGCGCAGCGTCGCCAGCGTCAGCAGCGGAATGCCCGCCAGACCGGCGATATAGGTCGCAAGCTGCTCGCCGGTCATCCCGTCACGGCCGAGCCATACGGCGGCCATGCCCCCTGCGGCGACGATGAGCGACAGGATCAGGCCGATCTGATTGCCCCGCCGCAGCAATCCCTTGATTCCCGGCCAATCGCCGACGGCGCGATAAGAAGCGGTCAGTCTCACGATCGTCGTATCGAAGCCCAGCTTCGCCGGGAAAACGAGGAACGTGACGACTGTCGTGACGAAGGAGAAGATGCCGTAGCCGTCGACGCCGAGCATGCGGGCCAGCGCAATCTGCATCAGCAGCGCCAGACCCATGCCGCTCGTATTGACCAGGAAGCTGATGCTTCCGCCCTTCGCCAGCGTCCTGGCGATCGGGGAACGTCCCCGGACGCCGGACGCGCCCTGCGCGCGAGGTGCCGGAGCGGTTCCGGCCGCCTCCCCCGAAGCTCTACGAAACATTGCGGTACGTCGGCACGAGATGCTTGAGCACCGCTCGGATTTCGTCCGGATCATTGCCGATCACTTTCTCCAGCTTCCTGATTTCAAACTCCAGCTCGGTCCGGTTGATCTGCGACGGCTTTCCGATAAAGATCCGGTCATGCTTCGTCGACGTCAATCCCTCTTCGCTCGTGAGCAGCTCTTCGTACAGCTTCTCTCCTTCGCGAATGCCGGTGAACCGGATATCGATGTCGACATGCGGCTCGTAGCCGGACAAGCGGATAAGGTCGACCGCCAGATCGTAAATTTTGACCGGCTTGCCCATGTCGAGGATGAACACTTCGCCGCCGCGGGCGAAGGCGCCGGCTTGAATGACGAGCTGCACCGCTTCCGGAATCGTCATGAAATACCGGACCATCTCCGGATGCGTAACCGTAACGGGACCGCCTTGCTCGATCTGCTGCTTGAACCGCGGAATGACGCTGCCCCGGCTGCCGAGCACATTGCCGAAGCGGACCGCGACGAATTTCGTCTCGCTATGCTTGTCGAGGCTTTGGATGAACATCTCGGCGATCCGTTTCGTCGTGCCCATGACGCTTGTCGGGTTGACCGCCTTGTCCGTCGAGATGAGCACGAACCGCTCAGCCCCGTATTTATCCGCGCACTCCGCCACATTGCGCGTGCCGAACACGTTGTTTTTGATCGCTTCGGCCGGATTCCGCTCCATCAGCGGCACATGCTTGTGAGCGGCGGCGTGAAAGACGACTTCGGGCCGTTTCAGCTGGAAGATCTCTTCCATGCGGGGCCGGTCCTGGATATCGGCGATCAACGTCTCGATTTGAAGCTCCGGAAACTTGCTCCGCATCTCCATCTCGATCGTGTAGATGCTGTTCTCGCCATGACCGAGCAGCAGCAGCCGCGAAGGCCGGAACGGCGCAATCTGACGGCAAAGCTCGGAGCCGATGGAGCCTCCCGCGCCGGTGACCAGCACCGTCTTGCCTTCGACGTAGTTGGCGATGTTCTCGAGATCGGTGCGGATCGGGTCGCGTCCGAGCAAATCTTCGACCTGGACGTCGCGAACCCGGCCGACCGCCCCTCCGCCGCGGATAATGTCCTGCAAATCCGGCACGATTTTCAGCCTTGCCTTCGTCGTCTTGCAAATGTTGACGATCGCGGATATTTGAGATTTGGATACCGAAGGCATGGCGATAATGATTTCATCGATGCGGTTCGCCTCGGCCGCCTTCGGAATGTCGGCGCGCGCGCCGAAAACCGGGAGCCCCATAACACTCAGCTTCCGTTTGTACGGATCGTCGTCGATGAAGCCTACCGGCATCAGATTGGAGGCGTCGTTCTGCATCAGCTCGCGGGCAACCAGCGTGCCGCAGCTGCCGGCGCCGACGATGAGCGCGCGGCGGCGGCCGTTATGGCCGCGGCGCGAACCGTATTTGTCGCAGAACGACCGCCAGATGAGACGGGGACCGGCCATGAAAAATACGGTGAAAGCAAAGTGGTGAAACAGCATGAGCGGCTCGGAATCCCCCGGAATAAGCACAACCGCGAGATAGGGCAGCAGCGCCGAAGCGGCGGCGGCCTGCAAGACCGTCAGCATGTCGAGCGCGCCGGCATACTGCCAGATCGTGCGGTGCAGCCCAAGCTTGACAATCGCGCCCAGACCGATCGCCGCAGACAGCCCGATATAGACGAGCCATGCGGCAGTTCCCCACGGCACCTCCGCATGCTGCTGCTGCAGGGCAGCGGCGGCGGCGGCACCGATTCCGACAGCGGCCAGATCGACCGCAAGCCATATATAAGTGCGGTATGCCGATATCATGACCGGACCTCCTGACTGTATTCGTAATAAGGATTCGCCTCGCTGGACGGCACCTGATTCAGCGCCACGCCAAGCACTCTGGCATGGACGAATTCGAGCGCTTCTTTCGCCTTGATGACGTAACGGCGCTTGACGCTCTTCGCATTGACGACAAGCAGCACGCCGTCGCAACGCGCAGCCACAACCTGCGCGTCGCTAACGGCCAGCACGGGAGGCGTGTCGATCAGCACAATGTCGTACGACTCCCGCAGTTCTGCGAGCAGCCGGTCCATCTTGTCGGACCCGAGCAGCTCGGAAGGATTGGGCGGTATCGAGCCGCTCGACAGCAGCTTCAGTCCGTTAATCGACGTATTTTGCACGGCGTCCGCCACTTTGGCCTGGCCGGTCAGAATATGGGTCAGCCCGCAGCGGTTTGATGTCTGAAACATATGGTGGGCCGTCGGCCTGCGCAAATCGGCATCGACGAGCAGTACCGACTTTCCGGTCTGGGCGTAAGCGACGGCCAGATTGTTGACCGTCGTCGTTTTCCCTTCGCGCGGGCTGGCCGAGGTCACCATCAGCAGCCGCAGCGGCCGGTCGACCTCCGCATACTGCAAATTGGTGCGCAGCGTACGATACGCTTCCGATATCGGCGACAGCGGATTGACATCTGTAATGAGCGGTCTCGCTTCATGAGATCGGGACACGGGATGCTTCACCTGCTTTCGATGAATTGGCGGCTAACCGCCGCTTGACTTTCAGATCCCCCTGACGGATGGACGGAATCATGACGAGCGTCGGAAGGCCCAGGTAATACTCGACGTCCTCCTCGTTGCGAATTCTGTCGTCGAAATATTCGAGCGCAAGCGCCGCGGCGATACCGAACAGCAGCGCGACGACAAAGCTGACGGCCATATTCAACTTCTCGTTCGGCTTGACCGGAGCCGGAACTTTGTCCGGATCGGCCATATGAAGCAAGTGGACGTTGTCCACGCGCATAATGACCGGAATTTGCGATTGGAACACCTCGGCTACGGCGTTGACCGCATTCGCCGCCAGACTGTAGTCGTGGTCCTGGTAGCTGAGCGTAAACACCTGCGTTCCGTTGACGGAATGAAAGCGGATCTTGCGCATCAGTTCCTCGCTTGTCACGCCCAGATCCGGATTTTGGGCGACGACCTCATCCATCATGGCCGGCGTCCGCAAAATCTCTTTATATGTGTTGATCAAACTGATATTACTGTTGATCATGTTCAGATCGAGCTTAATGGTGCCCAGATTGCCGACGGCCGAGTTAACGAGCAGCTTGGCCGATGCCTGGTAAACCGGCTTGAGCATGAAATAACTGACAGCTCCGGTGGCGGACACGACGACAATGACAAAAATCATAATTAACCATAACCGTTTGCGTATAATCGACAAGTAATGCTTCAAATCGAGTTCCTTGCTCAATGTGGGTATAAACCTCCATCCTGATAGTTTGGCTTTCGACTCTCCCTCCGGCTTTTCAGTCGATTTTTGATTATGATTATGACACAGTTCGTCGCTAGGCTTTGAGGGAATAAGGATATAAATTGGATTAGGTTTACATATCCATTTTCAAAGTCGTTTTCATAAGCTGGAAAGCCTAATTACTTGTGATGAGAAAAATATAATTTCCATCATTTTTAGCTAAAAATCCGTGAAAAAAAGGAAATTATTTGCTATTTTACAAGGAAAGAATGTGATGACCGGGCGATTGCCGCCTCCATCTAACGAATCATCATTTACAAGATGTAAAAATAAACCTGGAGACCGCTTCGCGACTGGCTTTGCGGCCCCTGGCAGGCCCGATTCGGATAGGGTTGAAAGGAGAGTTAAATACCAAATTGCGGGGGACGGGATGAAGAAGAGAGGGGCTTGGGGCCGATCGTCCCAAAAATCCGGGACGCCCCGCCGATCCCCGGCTGCCGACGCCGAATCCGGCAGGCTGGCAAGGAGGAACGGGCGAACACCTTCCTGTGGACTACATATAGGTCTTCTTGACAATGCTCGGGAAAGTAAAAACCGGACAAGAGAAGTGGTGCGCGAAAGCTTCGCGGAAGAGCGGTGAGCGAAAGCTTCACGCAAGAGAAGCGTGTGCGGAAAAGAAGCGGTATGCGAAAGCTTCGTCCCGAAAGGACGCGACGCAACAAGTTTCGGGGGCGGCTAAGCGCCGCCTCCGGCGGGGATTTGCGATCGAACGGCGGGATCGGACGGGGACGGCTCTTGCATTTGCTGCCGGTATGCGCCTGGCGTCATGCCGACGATGCGGCGGAACACCCGGTTGAACGAATCGATATCGCGGTAACCGGCCCGTTCCGCCACAGCTTGAATTTTGTCTCCGGTTTCGCGGAGCATGTCGCAGCTTTTGCGAATTCTCAGACTTTGCATGTAACGAGCAAACGTTTGTCCCGTATACTGCTTGAACAAGCGCTGAAAATGCCGCTTGCTGAAGCCGCACCGTCCGGCCAGGGAAGCGATGTCGAGCGGCTCCCCGTAATGCTCGTCCAGCCAGGCCAGCACGTCGTACAGCGCATTCGGCGCGGCAGCCGCGGGCAATTCCGGGCATTCCTGCCTGGCCCGGAACACCGACACCAGCAGCTGCAGCAGCATCGCATACATCATCGTCGTCGAGCCGCTGCGCCGAAAGGCAAATTCCCGATGCAACCCGTAAAGCAGCCGTTCGATCGTCCCGTCGTGATCGGGTACGGAGAACCATTCGCTCCTTTCTTCCATCAAGAAATCGAACTGCGTCCGAAGAATCGGCTCGGCCATTTCCCGAAGCGATGCCAACAGGTCCGGCGCAATGACGCAGTTGTAAACGACGAGCGGTTCTTCCTGATTGGCCGAAGCCGGGCGGAATACGTGTGAAACCCCGACCGGGATAACATAGAGCCGGCCTTTGCCGACCCTTTCCGCCGCGTCCCCGATATGGTGGAAGCCAAAGCCTTCGGCGACATACGCCAGCTCCACAAAGTCATGGGCGTGATAGGCGAGATCGAACGTTTCGAGAGCGCGGTTGACGAATAAACGGACGTTTTCGGTAAAGTAATAATCGCTTTTTAACATAAAAGACGGTCGCGCCGTTGCCATTCGCACTCACCTCCGCAGTATGGACCCCGGCGTTTCTCCCGGACGCCGAGCCGACGCGATGTCGCGTTCAACGGGGAAGGATGGCATCATTGCCGGGAGAGGCAACGCTTTCTTTTTTTATAATGATAATTATAAGTAAAACGTCTATCAGCGTCTATTTCGCAATGAGCATCCGCGATTCGGCGGACAAAGAGGAGGTAGAATACGATGTTGAACGTGATCGACCCGCGCTGCGAATATCGTCGCAACCCCATCGGCATCGGCGAACGCCGGCCCCGCATCAGCTGGCGGCTTCAGGGGGATCGCCGCGACGTGCTGCAGACCGCCTATCGGATTCAGGTATCGCTTGACGATGCTTTTCGGCAGATCGTTTGGGATTCGGGCAAGGTGGAAAGCGACGCTTCGACACATATCGAGCTGGACGGCCTATCCGTCAAGTCCCGAACCGTTTATTACTACCGCATACAGGCATGGGATAACGGCGGCGAAACGTCCGACTGGTCGGAAACGGCCTGGTGGGAAACGGGCTTGCTCGATTACCGGGAATGGCAAGCGCAATGGATTGCCTACCCGGAAGCGCATTTGGCGGCGCTTGGCGAAGCCTGTCCGATCTTCCGCCGGACGTTCGACGTCCGCGACGGCGTTGTCTCCGCCCGCATCTATGCCACCGCGCACGGCGTGTACGAGCTGCAGCTCGACGGCCGGCGCGTCGGCGACTGGTATATGACGCCGGGCTGGACGAGCTACAACAAGCGGCTGCAATACCAAACCTACGATGTGACGGAGCGGATGACGCCCGGGAAGCACGCCATCGGCATCGGCGTCGGCAACGGCTGGTACAAAGGAAATCTCGCTTGGTCGGACAGACGCAATATTTACGGCGACCGGTCGGCGGCGCTCCTCCAGCTTCATCTTGTGTATGCCGACGGCTCGGAGGAGATGATCGTCACCGACAGCGAATGGCGGGCCGCTCCTTCGGCGGTGCTGATGTCGGAGATCTATCACGGCGAGACGTACGACGCCTCGCTGGAGCAGCCCGGCTGGTGCTTGCCGGATTTTGACGATTCGTCATGGCTGGCCGCCGAGACGGTCGAATTCGACAAGAGCCGGCTGACCGCCCAATACAACGAGCCCGTCCGTCCGATCGAGACGATCAAGCCGATCGCGCTGCTGCGCACGCCGGCGGGCGAGACGGTGCTCGACATGGGGCAAAATATGGTCGGCTGGATACGCTTCACGGTTCGGGCGGAAGCCGGACGGGAGATGAGGCTGCAGCATGCCGAGGTGCTCGATGCGGAAGGCAATTTCTATACGGAAAATTTGCGGAACGCGAAGCAGACGATCACCTACCGCGCGAAGGGCGGGGAAACGGAAACGTACGAGCCGCACTACACCTTCCAGGGATTCCGTTACGTCAAGCTCGAAGGCTTTCCCGAGCCGGTCGAGCCGGAACAGTTCACCGGCGTCGTCATCCATTCCGACATGACGCCGACGGGCCGGTTCGCCTGCTCCGAGCCGCTGGTCAATCAGCTGCATCACAACATTTTGTGGGGACTCAAGGGCAACTTCGTCGACGTACCGACCGACTGCCCGCAGCGCGACGAACGGCTCGGCTGGACCGGCGACGCGCAAATGTTCGCCCGGACCGCCACATACCTGATGAATGTCGCGCCGTTCTTCGGCAAATGGCTGCAGGATCTCGCAGCCGACCAATTGGAAGACGGCGGCGTGCCGTTCGTCATTCCGAACGTGCTGTCCGAGAAGGAGCATTCGTCGTCGGCCTGGGGCGACGCGGCCGTCATTATCCCGTGGACGCTCTATCTCGTCTATGGCGACAAGCGCATACTGGAACGCCAGTACGACAGCATGACCGCGTGGATCCAATACATCCGCAAGCAGAGCGGCGACGAAGCGCTATGGAATACGGGCTTTCATTTCGGCGACTGGCTGGCGCTCGATTCCAAGCCGGGAAGCTATTTCGGCGCAACGGACAACGATTTCATCGCAACGGCCTTCTACGCCTACTCCGTTTCCCTGCTGCGGGATGCCGCCATTGCGCTTGGCAAGACGGCGGACGCCGAGGAGCTTCGCGCGCTGCACGAACGGATCGTCGCCGCCTTCCGTCGGGAATTCGTGACTCCGGCCGGCCGTCTCGCCGTTCCGACGCAGACGGCGCATGTGCTCGCCCTGACGTTCGGCCTGGTGGAAGGCGACGACCGGAAGCGGATCGGCGAACGTCTGGCGAAGCTGGTGGAGGACGCCGGCCATTTGACGACCGGCTTCGTCGGCACGCCGTACTTGAACCATGCGCTCAGCACCGCCGGACATCATGAAATCGCGTCCCGGCTGCTGCTGCGCACGGAATACCCGTCCTGGCTGTACCAGGTGACCAAAGGCGCGACGACTGTCTGGGAGCATTGGGACGGCATCCGCGAAGACGGTACCTTCTGGAGCAAGGATATGAACTCGTTCAATCATTATGCGTACGGCTCGATCGGCGACTGGCTCTACCGCGTCGTCGCCGGCATCGACACCGATCCTTCCGCCCCCGGCTACAAGCGGATCGTGCTGCGTCCGCAGCCTGTGGCGGGATTGACATGGGCCGACGGAGCGTTCGATTCGATGTACGGCGAAATCCGCTGCGCCTGGAAACTGCCGGACAAGCCGGACGGCGAAATCGAAGTGACCGTCACCGTGCCGCCGAACACGACCGCCACGCTGACGCTGCCCGACTCCGCCTCGCTGACGCCGGATGCGGTCACCGAGAGCGGAACGCCGCTCGACCGGGCAGCCGGCGTGCACGGCGTACGCCGCGGCGATGCGGGACTCGAGCTTAAGATCGGCTCCGGCACGTACCGGTTCGCCTATACGGCGAGCGCCGCAGCAGCGGCGGTTCCGGCCTCGCAAGCGTAAGATTTCGCGCGGCACGCGCAGAACCGCCCGGCAATCGTGTCCGATTGCCGGGCGGTTCGCCGTTTCGAACGCTGCGTCGGATTCCGCTTCAGGTTATGGCTCAGGTTACGGCTTCTTCTTGGGAATGCTGAGCGAATCCCATTGCCCGTTCCGGATCAGCTTGCCGATATAGACGATTTGTCCGACATGGTACCCGTAGTGAGACGCTTGCCGCTGGATCGCTTTGATGACCGTGTGCGCTTCGCCCCGGATACGGACCGTGCGGAGCAGATCGCTTTCTCCCAACTGCTCGAGCGCCCGGAACAGCGTGTCCCAGCCGCTTTCCCACAATCGGAGCAGCTCCTCCTTCGTCAGCGGTTCCCCTTCGAATTCCGCATCGCGCTGTCTCGTCGGCTTTTCGCCGTCCGTCGTCAAAAAATCGGTCCATCTCGAAATCATGTTGCCGTGCAAATGCTTGACGATGATGGCGATGCTGTTGGACTCGCTCGCGGGCGTCCGGTTCAATTCCTCGTCCGACAATCGCTCGATCGTGCGGTCGCCGATCCGCTTCGCGCTTTTGAACGTGCCGATCGCGCTCGTCAACAATTTCTGTCCGATTCCCATGCCGTCCGCCGCCTTTCATTTCCCGTTTGTTCCATTACAGCTTGAACGCCGGTATCGGCATAGCGGGCTCTCCCGTGTCATCATTGCAGTGACGGGGAAAGCCCTTTTTCCCGATCGGGAACATGCCCGCGTGCAAACGGCGATCCGGCTATTCGACATCGCTGCCGTCCAGGGCGAATTTCCCGGGAAATTTGTCCGATTGTTTCGAAGCTTGCCGGTTTCCGCCGTGTAGTTCGCAGCGATACCTGATTCTCTCCGCTCCCGGATGAGCATCGGCCGGCCCGGGATGAGCAGCGTGCAGCCGCTTCTTCCTTCTATCAATATACGAGCAATATACGAGCCCGAAGCATAAAGGGCCGCTTTCGCGGCCCAACAGCATTTTGCTATGCGGACAAATGTCCGTTGTTCTTCAGCCATTCGATACTCGTACGGACGGACTCGAGCGGCGGATTGGCGCAGCGGTCCTGCTCGACGACGAGCCATTCGGTGCCGGCTGCCGCAGCCGCGGCGATAATATCTTGCAGCGCCAGATCGCCGCGTCCGAGCTCGACCGTGTCGATCGGCTCGCCCGGAGCCCCTTTGCGGAAATCTTTCAAATGCAGCAGCGGCAGGCGGCCCGCATATTTCGCGATATAAGCAATCGGGTCCTGACCGGCGAACTGCACCCAGCCGATATCCATTTCCACCTGCAGCAGGGACGGATCGACCGTCTTGTACATCGCGTCGAAGATATAGTCATCTCCGATTTTGCCTTCGAATTCGAAATCGTGGTTATGATAGGCAAATACGAAGCCTTCCCGCGACAGCCGTTCGCCGTAGCCGCGGAATTTCTCGAACAATGCGCGCCATGCGGCTTCATCGCCCCGCTGTTCCGGCATCAAATACGGGCAGACGACATATTTCGCGCCGACCGTCTTCAAATATTCGATCTCTTCGTCAATATGATGCTCAAGCCGGTCCAGGCTGACGTGGCTGCCGAAAGCTTCCAGCTTCAATTCCCGGAGCAGATCGCGCATTTCCCCGGCCGACAGGTCGCCGTAGCCGGCAAATTCGACGCCTTGATACCCCATTTCCGCGACTTGCCGCAGCGTACCGGCAAAATCCCGGGCCGTGTCGTCGCGCACTGTGTACAACTGCAATCCGATTTTCATCTGCACTCTTCCTTTCGTTCGCCGCCGTCTGACGACAGGCGGTTTTTCAGTTTCCCTATTTCACTCCTCCATGTCACATTATTATAGTGGAAAAGCTGCTGCATGAAGATGTAGAATCTAATTATGGCATGTACAATATTGCTGCAAGATGGAGGAAGACCGATGCTGGCGACGGAAATATTGAGCTGCGCCTATTCATTCCACAGCCAGCCGTTTCAGGACGGTTATCCGAACGGGCTCGACTGCTACCTGTTCCGTCTGCAAACCGACGGCGGCTGCGAAGCGCTGGCGGACGGCCGCATGCAGCGGATCGAGCCGGGAGACCTGCTGCTGTTCAGGCCCGGAGACAAATATCAATTGATCGTATCGAAGCGGCAGGCGGAACCGGAAAGCGGCATCGCCAGCGGCGATTATTACGTCATGTGCCGGGGCGAATGGCTGGACGAATGGTGGAACCGCAAATCCCGGCCGCAGAAGACCAGGATCGCGCTCGACGAGCGGCTGCTGACGATCTGGCGGGCGCTCGTGCTGGAGAAGCGGAGGTTCGAAGAGGAAGACCGCGAAATGTCGGATTACTTGCTGCGCTCCCTCTGCCTCGGTCTCGACCGCGCCATCGCCACCCAGTCCGTGCTGCAAAGCCGGTCGTTCATCGCCACCCGGATGAAAAACTTCATCGACGAGCATGCGGCCCGCCCGTTCCGGATACGGGAAGTGGCCGACCATGTCGGGCTCAGCGTATCGCGCACCGTCCATCTGTTCAAGGAATGCTTCGGAACGACAATTATGCAGTATACGCAGCAGGTCCGGCTGTCGCTCGCCGAGGACCGGATGAAGTACAGCACGCTGACCTTGGAGCAGATTGCCGATACGTGCGGATTCGGGAGTTACTCCTACTTTTACCGCGTATTCCGGAACAAGCACGGCGTTTCGCCGGCTCATTACCGGGAAGCGGGCGGTCCCCGTTCCATGATGTAGGCAGTTATCGGTCGAAAGCGGCCATTGAGCCTCCCGGCGGTTTCCGCTACGATAAGAGAGTATCGGCAAAAGAGCCCTTGCCGAGCGATTGGCAAGAACGCATTGGTGTCGCCATTCTATTCGATCAGGAGGAATCGTTAACGATGATTAAAGGATTGACACGGGCCGGCGCAGGCGATGCCGGCAGTTTGAAGCAATTTGCGGAATTGGCGGCCAGACACGGCTTCGGCGCGGTCGACGCGAGCGGCGGCGAACTCCGTCAATGGGCCGAGGAAGCCGGACTCGACGCGGCGCTCGACGCACTCGACGCTATCGGCGTCCGGATCGGCTCCATCGGGCTGCCGGTTGAATGGCGGGAATCGGAAGAGCAGTTTCGCGCCGGACTGCCCAAGCTGGCCCAAGATGCGGAAATCGCCGCGCAGTTCGGCGTCACCGCCTGCTGCACCTATATCCTGCCGTCGACCGACGACAACGCGGCGCGTTTCATGGCCGTCGCCACCAGGCGGCTGCGCACCTGCGCGCAGCTTTTGGGCGCGTACGGCATCTCGCTCGGCCTTGAATTCGTAGGACCTCACCACCTGCGCACCCGATGGGCCAACCCGTTTATCTGGTCGATGGAAGATACGCTGGAATGGATCGCCGCCATCGGCGAGCCGAACGTCGGGCTGCTGCTCGACGCTTACCACTGGTATACGACAGGAGCGGATGAAGCGGCGATCGCCAAGCTCCGTCCGGAGCAAATTACGCATGTTCATCTGAACGATGCCAAAGCCGTGCCGGTAGAAGAAGCGCTGGACAACGACAGACTGTATCCCGGAGAAGGCGTCATCGACCTGGGAACCTTCCTGCGGACGCTGCATCGGATCGGGTACAAGGGCGTCGTCGCCCAGGAGATTCTCACGCCCGAACCGCCGCGGGAAAGCGCCGAAACGCTGATTGCAAGATCTGCGGAAGGATTTCGCAAAGCCTACGCGGCTGCCGGACTCGCCTGACGAAGCCGCAAACACCGTCTTCGCATCCGCAGCGGGCTGTATCCGTGCGGCCCGCATGCCGGACGTCCCGTATCCGTCCTCCGTGAAAAGTTCACTTTGATCACGAAACTGTAACCGCATTTTAATCAAATTTTAATTTAACGCCATTATACTGAAACGAAAAAAGATCACCGATCGGAGGAGTGAACGGGCGATGCGAACGATGATTGTGTTTCAAAATCAAAACATTCCGGTATACCTTTACGATAATAACACCAAAGCGCTGGACAAGCTGACGGCTATTCTGAACCGCAAGCTTGAAACCGGCAAAAAAGCGTTGCAGCGCTGCCTCCGGTCGCTCATAAGCGTGGAGATCAGCGGCAGCGAAGCGACGCTGCACGCGCGCAACGAGATGGATACGCTGACGATATCGTTGTACTGACCATCACATATCGCTAGGGCGGCGGATCATGAAGATCCGCCGCCCTTTGCCGTTATTTTGCCGCGAGACGAAATTCGTGCGCCGCTTCGCCGCCGGCGCTCGTTTCCGCAAGCGCGCCGGGCATACAGGCGGGACGATCGGGAACGTCCAGCCATATAAGATCGGCATCCATCGCTTTCAACGCATCCAGCATTTCGGTTTCGTCGCTGAAGCACAGCCGCAGCTCGATCTGCGTATCGTCTGCGGCCTGACCGGTCGCAAGCTGCAACGTCTCGCCCGCCCATTGCAAGTACCCGTCCCACTCCCGCTTCTTGAGCGGCGCCCCTTCGCGCAGCGCCGGTTCGTCGAGCTGCAGAACGCCGATGCCCGCCGCCTCCAGCGCCCGGATCTCCATTCGGATCGCGGCGGCCAGCTGGCCGGCCGCATCCTGCGACGAAATATCGGTCCGGACATAAGAGCGGTTCAGCAGCGTCAGCGGGCCGGGCAGTATCGCTTTTACCGGCCGATCCGCAATCGATGCGGCATATGCCGCCTCCTCGGCCAGTACCGGCGTCCGGTATGCGATGTCGCCGAACAAAATCGGCGGCTTCACGCAATGCGTACCGCAGGACTGCACCCACCCGCGCCCGGTGATCAGAAAACCGTCCAGCTGCTCGGCGAAATATTCCTCCGTGCCGTGCATCCCCGCTCCGCCGAGCTCCAGCACGTCCTGCCCGAGCTTCTCCTGCCGTCCGACCCATTCGGCGACATGGCTGCGCATGAAGACGAGGTACTGCTCGCGGCTCCACTCTCCGCTCCGCCAACGCTTGCGCGCGAGCCGCAGCTCCCGGGACTGCGTCAAACCGCCGGCGGCGGCCGATAACGGCGGCAGCGCGAGCCGCGCCTGCCGCAGCTTGCGCTGCCGCGCTGCCGTCGCCTTCCCGGAAGGCGCAGCGTCCGCTGCGCGGCTACCGGCACTGAGCCCATTCCGTTCCGGACAGCGCCGCAGCGCATCGGCCAACACCGCGCTGTCGGCAAGATCGAGCTTGACGGCTTGCCTGCCTTCCCGGATAGCGGTCCCTAATACGGCCAGCTCCTTCAGCTTCTCGTCGGCGAACGCGAGCGCCAGCTTGCCGAGGCCGTGCAGCCGTTCATCGCCCCGAACCGTCACCGGAACATGCTGCAAGCTGCAGGACGGCTGCAGCACCAGCCGCTCTTCGCCGACGATCCCGGCCAGCGTTTCCGTCAGCCGCAAAGCGGCGGACAGGTCGGTTCGCCACACGTTGCGCCCGTCTACGACGCCAGCTCCGAGTATTTTGTCCTCGGGAAAGCCGTTCGCCGCCAGTTCGCGCGCATGCCGGCCGCGATCGTGAACGAAGTCGAGGCCAACGCCGGCAACGGGCATTTCGAGCAGCGCGCCGACGTTGTCGACGGCGTCGAAATAAGTTTGCAGCATGACATTCAGCTTCGGCGCAGCCTGACGAAGCGCGGCGTACACTTCCTGAAGCAGCTTCCAATCCCCGGCCTCCAAGTCCCCGGCCAACGCCGGTTCGTCGAGCTGCACCCATTCGGCCCCTGCCGCTTCGAGTTCGCCGAGCAATTGAGCGTAGACAGGGACCAGCGTCCACACCGCATGCGGAACGCAGGCAGACCGGACGCCCTTCGACAAGCGGACGAACGTGAACGGTCCGATCACGACCGGACGCGTCGCCAGCCCGAGCTCGCCGCGCGCTTCCTCGAAAGCGTCCCGCCACGGATTGGCGAGCAGCTTCGGCCGGGTTCGCGCCGTCCATTCCGGCACGACATAATGATAGAAAGTATCGAACCATTGCGCCGTCTTGCAAGCCGGCACGCCGTCCACGCCGCGCGCCATGGCGAAGTAAAGCGGCATGCCGCCCGCATCCCGCTCCCGCAGCGGTTCGAACCGTTCCGGTATGATTCCGAATGCCAAGCTATGATCGAGCATCGTATCGTACAGCGAGAAATCGCCGGAAGGAATCCAGCGAACCCCGGCTTTTATCTGTTTGCGCCAGTTGGCAAGACGCAGCGCCTTCATCCGGACGGCCAGTTCGTCCTCCCGCAGCTCGCCTCTTTCATATTGCTCCAGGGCCATTTTCCATTCCAACCGTTCGCCGATCCTCGGATAACCGAGGCTGGCAAAGGTGCCGCAGTCGATTGTAGGCATGCTTCGATTACCTCCTTGTTTAAATAAATATACATTATTGCGTATATTAATACAACATTTTTTCCGCTGCCGCAGGCCTATCGGCGGATAGTCCGCAGCTCCTATCGTGTGATATGCTGATAATGAGGCGGATTTAGACCGCCCCAACATTTTCCGAAGGAGTGATCACCGTTGCCAAAGAAAATATTGCTGCTGACCGGAGACGCCGCCGAAGTGCTGGAAGTGTATTACCCGTACTACCGCCTGCTCGAGGAAGGGTTCGAAGCAGTCATTGCCGCGCCGACCAAAAAGGTGCTGCATACCGTCGTGCATGATTTCGTGGATGGTTGGGAGACATACTCCGAGAAGCCCGCGCATTTGTTAAAAGCGGATATCGCCTTTGCCGACGTTAACCCTTCGGACTATGACGGGCTGATCATTCCCGGCGGCCGCGCGCCGGAATATATTCGCGGGGATAAAGATTTGCCGCGGATTCTGAGCCACTTCCTGGAGCAGGACAAGCCGGTAGGCGCCATCTGTCATGCGGTCCAGGTGTTTGTCGCTCTGCAGGATACCCGCTATTTCGAAGGCAAAACGATGACAGCTTATACCGCGTGCCGCCCCGATGTGGAGCGTCTCGGCGCCCGCTATGCGCCGGATACGCTGCATGTGGACGGCAAGTTGGTGACCGGCCACGCCTGGCCGGATCTTCCGGGATTTATGCGGGAGTTTCTGCGGTTGTTCAAATAACGGGGCGTACGACAAGCAGGATGGCGGCCCTGGACGTTCGCGCCACCCCCACCGGGGGCCCGATTGCGAACCTCCAGGGCCTTATTCGCTCGCTCCACCGCCGCCGGGCGCCTGATTGTGCACCTCCTGGGCCTTATTCTCTCACTCCACCGCCGCCAGGCGCCTGATTGTGCACCTCCTGGGCCTTATTCGCTCACTCCACCGCCGCCGGGCCCCTAATCGCGCACCTCCAGGGCCTTATTCGCTCGCACCATTCCCGCTTTGAACTGATACCAGTCCCGAAATTGCTTGTGCTTACTTTACTTCGGCTCCGCGGCGGCTGGCATCCGGAAGATAGAAACCCTATAAAAGAACAATGCTGCAAAAATGCAGTTTTTTCGGATGTAAAATAACCAAAACGCGAAAATTGCTGCGATTATACAGTTTTTTTGATCCGTTCAAGCCAGACAAGCGAAAATTTCCAAAAAATACTGTATTTTTGCAGGATTTTGCTCCATAGTTATCTACTCGGGCCAAAATTCCTGCACTTTTGCAAGATTTTCGCCAAAGCAATCTGCCGGGAGACAGGGGCGCTGAAGGCGGGGCACACCGACGGACTGGAGACGATTTGACGGAGGACGAAGCGCACCGACGGACGGGCGACGATTGACGGAAGGCGTGGACGGTCTCAAGCGGAAACGACTCCGTCGTCCCTGTCTAAGGACCGATACTGTTTCGCGGTGAAATCAAAAAACAGCCGGACAAGGATGTTCCTTGCCCGGCTGTTTCTCGTTCCGGCTCCCGCCGTGGACAGCGGAGACGAGCCGAAAGCGACACGTTTCGGGAGTGTCGGTCAAACAACAGGCGTTCCGTGCCGACGTCAGCAAATTTTGTCTTTCTGCCAGCGGATCGATTCGTCGAATTCGGTAACGGCAAGCCGCTCTTTCTGCCAGTAATACTGCAGCTCCGGCCGCTGCCACCCCTCGTAGAGATCCGCCCAGGAGAACGGGCCGTGCGGCAGCAGCGATGTGCGGTCGACCGGCTCGGAGGCCGGCTGATATCTCATGTCGCAAGACAGCCGGATGCGGCGGGGCGTCAAGTTGGGCAGCGCCTTGTGTACGGTCAGGCTGTGGAAGGTGATGATATCGCCCGCCTCGTAATCACCTTCCGCCCATTCGTAGCCGAGCCCGCACAGAATCGATTCCAGGCCGCCCGCGCCGGGATGGGCCGTAACCCCGAGCAAGCCCGCCTTATGGCTGCCGGCCAGCACCTTCAGCCCTCCCAGCGATCTCGGCACGTCGCCGAGCGGAATCCAGCACGTCCACGTCTCGGTCGTCCCTTGAATATGAAGATAATCCTGATGCGACGGCGTAACGTGCGTGTTGCGGTGCGGCAGCATAAGCCGGGCGATGTTGCGCGGATGGACGAACGGACGCTCGTCGAACAGCATCTCGTACAGCGCCAGCAAGCGCGGCTCGTGAGCAAGTGCGTGAAACGCTTCCAGCTTCTGCGTCTTGCGGTACAGCTCGAACGGTACGCCGACGCCGTTCCAGTTGGCGTCCGTCTCGTCCAGCCGGTGAACCGCCCTGACATTCGCGATGCCGTCGATCCGCTTTCTGTCGCGATGCAGCAACCCGGCCTCATCCAGGATGGCCAGCATTTGGTCCCGAACGTCCATAATTTTGTTGCGATCGATAAACCGTTTGAAGAACAGGTATCCGTCTTCTTCCGCTTTCGCCCGAAGCCGGTCCGGGTCGGCCAACAGCGGAGTCGCATCCTCGAAGGTCAGAGTCGACGGTTTGCGGGCGGCATCCTCATCCTCGAAGGCCAGGGTCGACGGTTTGCGGGCGGCATCCTCATCCTCGAAGGCCAGAGTCGACGGTTTGCGGACGGCATCCGCATCCTCGAAGGTCAGAGTCGACGGTTTGCGGACGGCATCCTCATCCTCGAAGGCCAGAGTCGACGGTTTGCGGACGGCATCCTCATCCTCGAAGGCCAGAGTCGACGGTTTGCGGACGGCATCCGCAGCCGGCGAAAGCGGATCGGCCGATTCGATGCCGGAAACGGGAGCAGACGCAAAAGCGGGCGAAGCGGCGTCCGACGGTCCCGACGGCCGTAAACCGGAATCGTCCGGCGCAGGACGGCGAAGCACATCCATGCTCGCACACCTCCTTATCATTTATCCGTTGCCGTTCTTTCCACTCCAGTATATGCTTGACTTGAAAAGGAGTCTTTGCGCGTCATCGATGAAAATGTATCATTCGCCGACTATAACGGCATCTAGCTCTAGCGAAAGGACGGTGCCAAGCCGCATGCGCGAAGCGTCACGCCGATTGCCGTCGCTCCCCTGGCGGGAGCTGGCGCCTGTCGTCGGCTATGCGAATCGGCTCGAATGCCGGCCGGGGGAAACGTTTGGCCCCCGCTGCATATCGGATTATCAGCTGCTCTATGTGGCGGAAGGCAAAGGCGAGGTCACGGTCCAGGAAACGGCGCGCCAATGCGAGGCAGGCGATCTGTTTTTCTACGGCCCCGGCGTTCCTCACCGGATTCGGGCCGACCGTAGAGACCCCTTCGTACTTTACGGGGTCCATTACCTTTGGCAAGGACCGTTGCCCGAGCCCGGCCGGCCTCCGCAAATCACCATTCGGCAGCTCGGCGCCGCCGAAAAGCTTCCCTATCGGGACAACCGCTTCTTGATTGGCGAAGACATGACGGGCGACTCGCTGCTGCTTGACGGCCACCGGCGCGTTCCGCCGAAGCGGTTCGAGCCGTTCTTCGCCAGGCTGGCCGAAGCGTGGCCGTCCCAGCGCGCCGCTACGCCGCTGCTGCTTCGATCGCTATTGACGGAGCTGCTCGTCGAGCTGCACGCGAGCGCGGCAGGCGGGGACGGTGAAGGAGACGGCCCGCTCGTGCAGCGGCTGGCCGAGCGGCTGAGGCGCCACGCGGCGGAAAGGTATGACCGGGATTGGTTGTCGGTCTGGACGTCCTATCACCCCGATTATATATCCCGTTTATTCCGCAGCCGGATGCGGCAAACGCCGTACGCGTATTTCATGTCTTGCAAGCTGGAGCTGGCGCGGGAAGCGCTTGCGCATACCGGAGAACCGCTGGCCGCAATGGCCGAGCGGCTCCGCTTCTCTTCCGTCCATGCGTTCACGCGCTGGTTCGTCCGCCAAACCGGCATGCCGCCAGGACGCTTTCGCCGCGCGAGCCGCACGATCTGAGCGCAGCCGGAAGGAACAGCGGCAAGGTCAGAGGACGATACGGGCCGGTCCTTGCCGAAGTCCAAAGCCGCAGCAGCCCAGGCCGATTGCGCCATCGCTGTGCCGGGACGATATCGGCCAGCCGCAGCATATCGAGAACACTTCGACACCGCCTCCGGATTAAGGCCGGCCTCGTAAACAACGCGGCCATCGAGCGATGGCCGCACAAACCGTTACGGCAGGACAATCTCCCGGCCGCACGCCCGGACGGCGATGCCGGAAGCGTCACCGTATAGCACCTGCACGTCGAACTCGTACTCGCCGCTATCCGGATTTTTCCGCTGCGAGCAGGTGCCCCAGGCACGTCCTGTGCTCCAGAAAAAGCTGCAGTCGCCCTCGCTCACGACCGGGTCGAACGACATCGTCTTGCGCGGCATGCGGAATCCGCTAAGCGCGACGAGCATTCCCCAGCTCGCCATGGAGCGCGCGTAATGATTGCCGCATTCCACCTCGTTCCACGGATTGCGGCGGTACCCGTCATGCCGGTCGCGAACGGCTTTCACGATCGCGAGTCCCTCCTCGACGAATCCCTCGTAAATGAGATGGGTCGCCACTTGATATTCAATGCCGGTCCATACTTCATCCGAATAGACGAACGGGAGCTTCGGCCGCCCGCCGTTTGGCCACGAGCAGAGCAGCAGGCCTTGCTCGTCATTCAGCACGTACGTGCGCTGGCAGTTGGCGTGATCGCCGAAATCCGTCCTGAAATTGTATTTGTAGACCGCACGGATCGCGCTCTTCACCTTGTCCTCCGGCAGCAAATAGCCGAGACCATACAGATGAGCGAGCTGCTGTCCGAGCAGCTGGTCCGACAGACAACCAAGGCCGTGCTGATATTTGTAGGCATTGACGTCCTCCAGCCGCTGAACGTAATATTCGCCGTTCCACAACAGCTCGTCGAGCCGCTTCGCGCTCTGCTCGAAGACGGACGCATAGGTGCGCGCGGTCTGCTCGTCGCCGAGATAGGAAGCCATCTCCTCGCCGGCCCGAAGCGCGCCCAGAAAGACTACGCCGGTCAACGGGTTCGGTCCGTAAAATTCAATGTCATACGTGTTATGCTGCACGCCGTCGAGCACCAGGTCGCCGTCGGTATCCCAGTGGATCAGCGCAAAGGCAAGCGTTTTCCGGACAGACGGCCACAATTGCCGGAGAAACGCGTCGTCCCCGGACAGCTTCCATTCCCGGTAAACGCGCATGACGGCGCCCATCTGGCCATCGACGGCCGCCGGCGCCGGCCGGCCGTTCATTTGCCAAACGTTATCAAACATGCCAAACGCCCGAAAATTCATCTTGCCGTCCTCGCCGACTTCCTCCAGAAATTCGGTTCGCCGCATGTTCTGCTCCAGCTCGGGAAACAAAAACGCGAGCGTTTGCGCATAGTTCCAGACATGAGTGCAATTGCCTTCACAGCAGCCCGCGTTATCGAAGCAGCCTTCATAGCCGAGAAAACGGCCATCCTGAAGCCGGAAGCAGGTCGTGCTCCGGAGAACCGTGATGTTGGCGGACAAGGCATCGAGGACGAAAGCCGGAAGCGAGCTTGCGAACAGCGCTTCGTGAAACCGTTTCGTATCCCGTTCCAGACGGGACCTGTTGCGGGCGAGATAGGAAGCGGCCGACCAGGAGCTGTCGAACTTGACGGCGTAGTAATTGCGGGTCAGCTCTTTGCCTTGCTCGCGTACGCGGACATGATCGTTCCAGCCGTTCAGCCGGTTCGGAAAATACCAGGACAGAATAAAATCGAACGTTTTCGTCTCCCCCGGCGCCAGCGTTTCATAAATGCCGATCGTTCCCGTATCGGTCTTCCCGTCTTCCGAAGGCGTCTCATAGCCGAGATCGGTCAGCCGCCCGTCCTCCTTGAAATCGTCCCAAAATTCCTGTAAAAAATCGTACCAGGCGCCGCGCAGCCACGCGCGCTTGCAGGTGATGTTCGGGCTGACCGCGATCAGTGACATATTGCCGTAATCGGCGTCTTCCGGCGCAAACTTGCCGCTGCCGAAAAACAAACCGGCGAACGCTTCCTCGCGGCGGAAGACGTTCTCGTTTTGTCCGCTGTTGGACAAAGCCATATTGCCGAACGGATCGTACTTGACGCCCCCGACCGGATTGATCATCGACCCGGCAATCGTCACATCGACGGAACCGCTGGTCGGGTTCGTGACGCGGTACGTCAAATAGGCGCCCGGAATGCTGGAATCGTCGACGTTCAGCGGAATAAGCGGCGTATAGGCTTCCAGGCTGACCGCAACCGGCAAGTCCTCGTCTTCGAAATCGATCCGGACAAGCGGGTATTCGCCGCGCATCGCCGACTTGTGCAGGCGCGGAAGTCCGGCCGCCGTATTCGGATGATAGCCGTGGGACCTGTGGTAAGGCGGAGACAATCGGGATTCCAGCACTTTGGCGACCGGGTCGCGCCCTTCCTGTCCGGCCCAAATGGCAAAAAACGTGTTCGGCAGAAAGACCCCCTTGCCCGGACGATTGAATATTTCCCAATCCCGCAGTTCCCCCCTGCTGCCGAGCGAAACGTTGCCCGTACCGATGCCGCCGAGCAAAAAGGCAGCTTCCCTGGCATCGCCTGCGAATGACCGCTGCGCGGCGGAACGCTGCCGCTGCGCGATGGAACGAACCATCTTTCGACGCCTCCCTTTCTTCTCCGTTTTCCCCTTCCGTTCACGTGCACGAACGCTGGTTTTATGACTTCATTGTAGCAGCGGAAGGGTCGATTGTAAACGTTTACCAACGAATATGGAGAAAGATTTTTCCCGATCGTTCACGTGAACGGTTGACCTCGCTCCGATTCTGTAATACGATCGCGGTGACAGCGACAGACAAAAACGAAGGACGGGTTTGACGTTGATGAAGGTTACGAGCAAACAAATCGCGGAAATTTGCGGCGTGACTCGGGGAACGGTCGATCGCGCGCTTCATAACCGTCCGGGCATTCATGCGGCGACGCGCGACAAAATATTGAAGGTGGCCGCCGAGCTCGGCTACCGCCCCCACTTTCTCGCCCAAAGCCTCGTAAAAGGCCGGACGAAGACGCTCGGCGTCATTTTGTTCGATATTCATAACCGCATTTTTGCGCAGCTCTACCATTCCTTTGAGGCGGAAGCGAGAAGGCGCGGATATGTCGTTTATTTGGTGCTGTCGAACAAAGACAAGGAATTGGAGATTCAATACATCAACAGCCTGCTGGACCGTCAAGTGGATGGCATCGCGATCACGCCGGTCAATTTCGGAGCCGAATTTGCATCGCTGCTCGCAAAGGCGCAAGCGCCGGTGGTGACGTTCGGCAACCGGGTATCCGCCGATATCCCTTTCGTCTGGATCGACGACAGACGGGCGATCGCGGAGTCCGTCAGGCATATTTATGCGAAAGGCTACCGCAGCCTGATCTATGTGAGCCCTCCGCTGCGGCTCAAGGGGAAGCAGAACATCGGCACGCCGGAGCAGCGGCATCTGGGACTTCTGGACGCATGCGGGGAGCTCGGGGATCTTCGTGCGACCGTCGTAACCGATCGGGATTTCGTCCCTGCAGTTGTCCGCGCGCTGGAAGAGACGGAGGGAAAGCCGGCTGTTCTGTGCAGCAGCGACGTCTATGCGCTGGAGATTGTGCGCGAATTCAAGCAGCGGAACATCCGCGTGCCCGGGCAAGCCGGCGTAATGGGCTTCGACAATATCGATACGCTGCAATATGTCGATCCCCCGCTTGCTACGGTGGATTACAACGTCGACGAAATCGGCAGGCTCGCGGCGGAGCTGCTGATCCGGCGGATCGAGGGGCAGGTCATCCCGCCGCGGACGAATGTGCCCCATCGAATTGTAGACCGCGAGTCCCTGTGAGCCGGCCAAGACAACGATTGCGTCCATTAGCCGATCTCCCGGCCATGCGAAAGCGGAAAAGGCGTCCGGCGCAACGCCCGGCCGAGGAGCCCGGCGTCCGTGCCGAGAAGCCCGGCGTCTCTTATGCCGAGGAGCCCGGCACACGTTCCGTGGAGCGCTATCCGCCGAATCCTTCGAGAACGGCCCCCTTGACGAAGAAGCGGCCGATGTTCTTCTCGACCTGCGGATCGGGAACGAGCGGCGGCGCATGATGCGGCTTCGCGCGCGCGTCGATAATGACGTTGTCGCAGCACCAGTGCTTGTTTTCGTAATAGCTGTTTACGCCGTAAATATCATGGGAAGGGTTGCTCCGCGTAAACGTCGCCCACAAAAAATTCGACATGGAACGGCTTAAAAATTCGCTGTCGTCGCACAGCACGATCATCGGGCAGCTATCAAGCGGCCCTTTCCCGCGAATCGCCTCGCACAGCTCGTACAGCTCCTTATGGGCGTTCCCGTAATTCGTAAACGCCGGCCCTTCAATGGCCGCGATTCCCGGCATCACGAGCCGGGCATGTCCGAATCCTCTCAGTTCCTTCAGCGCCTCGGGCGGCTCGGTGCACAGCTCCCGCTTCTTGTCGCCGTACGCGGCGAACACGACTTTGCTGCCGCTGTTAAGTCCCGTGCCTGAATAATCGAGCGTGTCGATCGTCGTATTCGTGTAAAAATGAATGTCCCGGCGCAGGTCGATCCGCTCCAATATATAGGTCAGAAATTCAGTTTCCCGATGCGTATCCAGAGGCCGCTCGTCCTCCGCCGTAATGAATAAAAATTTGGCCAGGCTGAGCTGCCCCGTGCCCAGAATCCGGTTGGCGATCGTCAGCAGCTCGGCCGGTTGCTTGGTCGGAAGATACGGCGTGTAGCGTTCGCTGCCGATCGCCAGCAGAAGCGGATGGACGCCCGCCGCGTCCACGGCGTGCACTTCCTTGACGCCCGGGATTTCCTGCTTGATCGCATCGCCCGTCAGTTCGTGAATAATCGCCCCGAACGCGGTATCCTCCTGAGGCGGCCGGCCGACGACGGTAAACGGCCATATGGCGTCAGGCTTGGCGTATACTTTATGCACCCGCATGACCGGGAACGGATGAATCAGGCTGTAATAGCCCAGATGATCGCCGAATGGCCCTTCCGGCTTCGTCTCGCCCGGATACACTTCCCCCGTAATGACGAAATCGGCGTCGCGGCTGATGCAATAGCCGTCGGCATAGCTGTAGCGGAAGCGGCGGCCGGACAGCAGGCCGGCAAACATCGTCTCGCTCAAGCCTTCCGGCAGCGGCATGACGGCCGACAGCGTATGCGCCGGGGGGCCGCCGACGAAGACGCTCACTTTGAGCGGAGCGCCCTTGCGTCTCGCTTTTTCCTGGTGGATGCCGATTCCCCGATGAATTTGATAGTGCAAGCCGATTTCTTTGTCCTGCACATATTCGTTTCCGCTTAACTGGACGCGGTACATCCCGACATTGGCTTTCATGATGCCCGGCTTGTCCGGGTCCTCGGTATACACCTGGGGAAGGGTGATGAAGGCGCCGCCGTCATCCGGCCAATGATGAATTTGCGGCAGATCGGAAATCCGGATTTCCCGGTGCGGCAATTTGCCGTTCGTTTTCATGGGCAAAGCGTTCAAGGCCGCGAGCCCGGCTCCGACATGGCGGAAAGGCTGCTTTAACGCTTTGAACGGGTCGTTCCGCAGCGCAATGACGCTGCGCGCGGCGTCCCACGTTCGGCGGAACAGAAATTTGCTGCGCTCGACGGTGCCGAACAGATTCGATACCGCCCGGTATTTCGAGCCTTTTACGTTTTCGAACAGCAGGGCGGGGCCGCCGGCCGCCTGGACCTTCAAATGGATCGCGGCCATTTCCAGATAAGGGTCCACTTCCTCGCGAATGCGGATTAAATGCCCGTGTTTCTCCAAATCGATGATGCATTGTTCCAGATTGCGGTACATCGGTATCAACGGCTCCTTTGTCATATTCCGCTTTCATTATACCAGAGGGAGAGGTCCGTTTCCCAAGCCGTTTCCGGCGCACCGGCAAACAGCCCTGACGGCGCTCGCCCAAGAGCTCCGTCAGGGCTTTCCATTATGGCGTCATGCCGGCGGCCGCCGCAAGCGGCGAAGGCCGCGTCGCGGACCGCGTGACGCTGCCGCTCAGGCCGTCCGGGATGCGGATGTCGAGCTCTACATCGTCGGGCGCGGATACGTGCAGCTCCATCCGGCCGCCGTCGATGCGCCAGCTCACTTCGATCCGGCCGCCTTGCGGCAGCGGAACGGCGCCGCGCGCCCACTGCAAGCCGCAAGGCTCGGGCGCGACGGCCGCCCGCTTCCAGCCGTCATCGAGACGCCGGATGCCGAGGACGACGGCGCCGAGGAAGTAGCCCGGCGCCGCCGACCAGGCGTGACAATGGCTGCGGGTTAGCTGGTTCGGATTGGCGCGGTTTTCCGAGAAGTTCGGGTACATCTCCCAGCAGGTGGTCGCGCCGTTTTCGATCATCATCCCGTAGCTGTGGCGAATGTCCGCAATCATACGATCGTATTGGCCGGAACGGACGAGCGCTTCGTAGTAGAAGAACGACATGAACGGGCTGCCGATCTGCACGAAGGATGCCGGCGGCGCGACGAGATAGCCTTCCAGCCGCTCCTTGCGCTTCCCTTCGGCGATATCGCACAAATAGGCGACGACCTGGGTTTGCATGCTGAAGGTAGCCGAACGTCTGCCGTCCGCATGAATGCAGTCGAGATAGGCCTGCCGCTCCTCATCCCACAGCTGGCCGTCGATCGCCTTCCGCAGCGCGTCCGCCCGCTCGGCAAGCGGCGCCGCTTCCTGCGGCACGCCCGCCGCGGCGGCCAGCCCGGCCGCGTCGCGCAGCGCCTTCGCCAGAAACATGTTCTGGTGCGTGACGATGCCGTCGTTCGGCTGATCGATCGGCGCCCAGTCGAGCAGATTCCAGCCTTTTATATCGAGCAGGCCGCGCTCGCCGATATGCCGCAAATAATGCGTCAGCGTATGCCGCACCGCCGGCCAGATGCGCGCGGCGAACGCGCGGTCGCCGGTATGCGCCGCATATTCCGCGCAGGCGGTTACCCAGAAGAACGTCCAGTTCGGAATGACGCTGTTCCAGGCGCTCGGCACCTGGTCGACATAAAGCGGCGTCATCTCTCCCGAGCCCGGCACGAGGTTCAGGCACCGCTTTACGATATCGAGCGCTCCGAATACGTAGTAATTGACAAGCGCCTCGTTGCGGCTGTCGCCGACCCAGAACACCTGCTCATACGACGGGCAATCGACGAACGTGTCCTCCATGCACAATAGCGTCGTATGGCGGCTGATTTCCCAGATGTCGTTCAGCAACGCGTCCGAGCTGCGGAAATAACCGTTTTGCGCCACCGGATACGCGCTCTGGTTGACGAATACCCGATGCAGCCGCACCGGCGCAGACGCCCGCCGGATCGTCACGACGAGGTAGCGGAACCCGCGCCTGACCGGCGATATATATTGCTGACGGCCGCCTCGGCAGATGTAGCGGATCGTATTGTCGAGCCCGTACGTATGCTGCCGGTAATCGTCCTTCATATATTCCAGGCCGTACAGATCGATGACCGTCCCTTCCGGCGCCTCCGCCTCGAAGCCGATAAACCCGCTCCATTCTTTGCCGAAATCGATCACGAGCTCGGTGTCCATGCCGTCGAAGCGCGGCACGACGGCCGGCTCCGGCGACGCCTGGACGCAGCGGTCGAGCTCCGGCGGCACCGCGTAGGACACGGCGGCCGTCCGCCATACGTTCGAGCCGAACACATCGTCCTCGCTGTACATCCCGCCCGGCAGCGGCCGGACCCATTCGCGGAACGATTCCAGATCCCGTTCGTGCTTTATGCCCTTCGCCCGTACATAGTCCGGCTGTTCCAGATCGAGCGGTTCGACGCCCTGATGATCGATGTCGATCGTATAGTGGAACGGGCCGACGATGGCGAACGGCGTATCGTTGCCGGCCGCTGCGGCCGCAGGGGAGCGCAAGACGAACGGGCTCGCGCTGTCTGCCGCGATATGAAAGCTTCCGCCGTGATCGCCGCCGGATACGTCAATCAGCACGAAGTGATCGCCCGCCGCCAGTTCGAGATCGCAGTATCGCTCGGGCTGATCGCCATACCAGCCTCCGCAGAGCCGACCGTCCACCCAGACGCTCGACACGCGCCCGTTCGGAAAGCCGAGCGTCAGCTTGCCGCTTTCGCGCATCGTCAGCACCGTTGCGAGAAATCCGGCATATTTGACGCGGTCGGCGTGATTGGCGCTGTCCGGCAGCATCCCGTTGCGCACATCGAGCGCAGCGGCCCATCTCGGCGGCTTCACCGCCTGAAGCGACGCGACGCGCGAAGGATAGACCGTTTCCTCGGTCAAAAACGGGATGTCGCGCGGGACAAGCTTCTTCCACGGGCCGCTTCCGACCGGTCCGACGATGTTCGCGAGCGGCCAGTCCGCATCGTCATAGTCCGCTTCCGTCCACCGTTCGTCCCATTTGCGCGCGTCGTAAATATCGGCAAACCCTTGCTGGCAAGACATGCGCGGGGACCGTGGGTCCTGCGCCGCCAGCCTGGACGTCCGCCACGAGCCGTCGGTCGCCGCCAGCGTCCCCGTCCTGCCCCCGCCTTCGAGCTCGGCCAGCAGCCCGCCCCGGCCGCGAATATAGTAGAAGTTGGCCACGCCGAAATGAAGGACAAGCACGGCGATCGCATTCGTCCGTCCCGGCTTGAGCAGGTGGCCGATATCGTACGTGTCGTAAAACTGCTCGGCGGGCCAGGACCGCACCGGACCGCGTCCGGCACGCTCGCCGTTCACGAACAGCACGTATCGGGAATCCGCGCTGATATGCAGCCGGGCGCCGTTCTCGCCTCCCTCCGGCACATAAAACGTTTTGCGGAAGCAGCGCCATTCGTTGCGCGGGCTTACCTCCTCTCCGCCCCAAATCCATTGCGCCGACCATTGCCTTCCGGCCATTGAGCACACTCCTTCCGATTGTCTGAATGGTACGCTTTGCTTCTCATTCTACTTGTTCCCTGCGGCAGAAAAAGCGGCGATTGCGACAACGAAGGAGGGCAAATCGGACAAATCGGTTTACCCGAAGCGGATTCGCTTATATAATCATGGAAAGCGCTATGATAGAGAATGGAGAAACGCCAGAATGATCAACAGACCGATCCGGCTTACGCCGGGCACGCTGTTTTTCGAGGAACGGCTGCCGCTGTTCGTTAACCGCGTCAGCGAATCGTTCTCGCTGCAGGAGCATCGCCATGATTTCGTCGAGCTGTCGTATGTCGACGAAGGCTCCGGGTTTCATTACGTAAACGGCGACGTGCTGCCGGTCGCGAAATCCGATCTGTTCATACTGCCGATCGGCGTCTCGCATGTGTTTCGCCCGGCCGACGCCGGCGCGAACCGCTCGCTCGTCGTTTACAATTGCCTGTTCAAGCCTGAGCCGTTGGCCGCCGATCTGCGCGATTTTCCCGGCACGGACGGGCTGCGCGAGACGCTGGCGGCTCTCCAGCTGCTGCCCGGCGACGCCGGAAGCTGGCGGCGCATCCGCGACCGCGACGGCCGGCTCGGCGAGTGGTTCCGCGCCATGCACCTGGAATACGAGCGGCGCGCGCCCGGACGCGTCGCCCTGCTCTATGCCAAGTTCGTCGAGCTGATCGTCCTGCTCGAGCGGGCGCACACTGCCGGTCCCGGCACGGAAACGGCGGCACAGGAACGCGATTCTCTCGCCGGTATCGTTCGCCGGATCGAACGCCGCTTCGCCGAACCGCTGCATGCCGGACGTCTCGCGGAAGAACTGAATATGAGCGAACGGCATTTTCACCGGCTGTTCAAACGGTATACCGGCTCCACCTTCAACGCCTACGTGCAGAACCGCCGCATCGATAAAAGCTGCGAGCTGCTCGCGTCCACCCGGATGCCGGTTCAGGACGTCGGACCGGCGGTCGGATACCAGGACAAGTCGTTCTTTCTCCAGCTGTTCAAGCGGAAGACGGGAATGACGCCGCGGGAATACCGAAGGTTGAAAAACAACGAAGCCGCCGATGCCGGGCAACCGAAAGCCGATGCCGAACCGAAGACCGATACCGAACCCAAGGCCGATACCGAACCCAAGTCCGATGCCGGACAACCGAAGGAGGTGTCTCCATGATTATTCGCGAGCGGAACGATGCGTTCGTCATGATCGCCCAGCACGATCACGGACGCTTGTCTGGCGATTTCGCCAGCCGCTGGAAGCCGGAGGCGTGGGCAGGGGACGAGCGGCGGGAGGACGTCGTATTTGCCGCCTACGAGCATGACCGGTGCTGGCTCGATCTGGACGATATTCCGATCTGGAACGACGGCGACCGGGCGCCCTATCACTTTATCGATTACCCGATCCGTCCCAAGCTCATCTGCTACGGCAAAGGCATCGACGAGATCAAAGCGCGCAGACCTTATGCCGGATTGCTGACGAGCCTGCATTTTTCCGCCCTTCTCACGCCGGAGCAGCACCCGGCCGTACGGGAATATCTCGAAGCGCGGTTCAGGCTGGAGGAGCAATGGAAGCGCGAACTCGGGCTGACGGACGAAACGGCGCTGGAGACGCTTGACTTTCACCTGCGCGTGCTGCAATTTTGCGACCATCTGTCGCTGTATGTCTGCCTGAACGAACCGGGCTCGCCCAAGGACGAGGAGATGCCCTGGTATCGGGACGGCATCCCCGGCTCGGAGCGCTTTCCGTTCAGCGGAGGGCGAACGATTGTCCCGCGCTGGCAGGACGCCGGCACGATTGCGATCGCGGAATTTCCGTTCGACGGCGTCTTCCGGGTCGGCTTGCGCGGCAAGACGGTGACGAAAGCGGCGATTCAGGCATACGGCCTGGCCAAAGCCTATGACAGCGCGCCGTTCGAGCAATGGCAATTCGCGATTACGCCGGGGTAACCCGGTACGAAGCGGAGCGGTCTGGCGGGCGGCCGCCTCACCCTTATAGCCGCGCTCGAACCTCGTACCGGTATTTCAGCGGCGTCGTGCCGACATGCCGTTTGAACAGCCGGACAAAATAAGAAGGGTTCGGCAAGCCGACTTCGCCGCCGATCCGCTCGACGGGCAGCGAAGTCGTCTGCAGCAGCCGGCACGCCTGCTTGATCCGCCGCGCGGTCAAATAATCGGTAATGCTGCTGCCGGTTTCCTCCCGGAAGATGCGCGAGACGTAAAATTTGGACAGATGCAGCCCGTCCGCCAGCTTGTCGAGGCGAAACTCTTCCGCGTAATGCGCCTCGATCCAGCGCATGACCGATTCTGCATAGCGGAACGGCCGCTGCGGGCCGTTCGCATCCGTACGTGCCGCCCCGTCCTCCCGGCGCGCGCCGATGACGCTTACGATCGCGTTCAGGAGCTGCAGCAACAGCAGCGACGCTTCCTCGTATGTTTCCCCGTGGCCGGAAGCAGCCGCCCGGCCGTATATCCGGCATACTTCCTCGGCATAACCGATTCTGTCGCCCAGATCGAAGGCGTATTCCTCCCGCTGCCCCCGGCACTTGCTGTCCAGCAAGCCGCGGCGCGCCGGAAATCCGCTCAGGCTGTCCCCCATCAGCTCATGATCGAAATGAAAGACCGAGCGGATGTAAGGGCATTCCGGACTGACATGGGCGAACACGTGGTGGAGCTGAAACGGCGGAAAAAAGAACAGCATCCCTCTCCGAATTTCGTGTGCATGGCGGCCGACGACAACGCTTCCGCGTCCTTCGTGCACGAGCAGCATTTCGGCGCATTGATGCCAGTGGTAATAACCGGAGAAATCGGCCTCCGTGCGCTGGCGGCCATGCCACATGACGGGCTTTCCTTCCAGTTTCATCGGTTCGAACAGCGGGTTCATGACGCCTCCAGAGATATGTAACCGTTTTATATTTTTTACTGTAAACGGCAAATGACAACAGCGCAACATTTTCGGGCATTGTACTGCCACTTTTTCCGGACAGGACGGCATATAATCGAGAAAAAACAGCACAGGAGGCGTCGGGAATGGATGCAGCGTACAAAGCGGACATCATGAAGCGGCTGGAAGCAAAGGTGGAGCGGATGATCGGACAGATCGGCCCCAAATCGCCCCATCGCGCCGGAGCGGACGGCAAGTACGACGATGCGGACACGAGCTGGTGGACGTCCGGATTTTGGCCGGGCATGCTGTGGGTGATGTACGACGTAACCGGCCGGAATCCGTTCAGGCAAGCGGCCTGGCGGTGGGACGAGGAGCTCGAACGGTGGTTTGCGCGGGACGGCGAGTTTCTGCATCATGATGTCGGCTTTCAGTTTCTGTCGACAGCCGTTCTCAAATATAAAATAACGGGCGACGCCGACGGCCGGCGCAGAGGATTGCGGGCCGCGGATTATCTTGCGTCCCGTTTCAACCCCGCCGGCCAATTCATTCGCGCCTGGAACGGCGATATGGTCGGCTGGGCCATCATCGACTGCATGATGAACCTGTCGCTGCTCTTCTGGGCCAGCGAGGAGACGGGAGACCCGAGATACCGGCATATTGCGGTCCGCCATGCGGAAACGGCGATCCGCCACAGCGTGCGCGAGGACGGGTCGGTCAACCATATCGTGTCGTTCGACCCGGAGACCGGAGCGTTTATCGAATCGTTCGGAGGGCAAGGGCTAGCGCCGGATTCGTCCTGGAGCCGCGGCACCGCATGGGCGTTGTACGGATTCGCGAACACGTACCGGCATACCGGCGATGAACGGTTTCTGACGACGGCCAAGCGGATCGCCCATTATTTCATTGCCGCGCTGCCCGAAGACGGCGTGCCGTACTGGGATTTTCGGCTCGAATCGCTCGAGGGCGAGCCGCGCGACAGCTCCGCCGCCGCCATCGCCGCCTCCGGCCTGCTGGAAATCGCCGAAGCCGTGCCCGCCGGAGAAAAAAGGCTGTATGCCGACGCGGCCGAACGGATACTGGCATCGCTAACGGAGCGCTATGCGACCTGGGATCGGCCGGAGCATGAAGCGATTCTGCTCCATGGAACCGGCCACAAGCCGGGAAACGCCAATATCGACGTCTCCCTTATATACGGCGATTACTTCTACGTCGAAGCGTTCGCCAAGCTGAACGGCTGGAAACGCCGGGTGTACTGACACCCGGCGTTTCCTTGTCCGTTCCCGGTTATGGCTCATGCATCCGGCGCGCAGCTTTATGACGACAGCGGCGGACGGCTCCCGGCCTTGCCCGGCCTTGCCCGGCCTTGCCCGGCCTTGTCCGTCCTTGTCCGGTCGTGAGCGAAAAACCGGCGGTTACAGCTTGACTTTGCGGTCCAGCATATAGAGGATCGCATAATACAGCGCAGCCACGATGGCCAACTCGAACAGCAGCAGTCCCCAGTCGAAAGAAGTGTTGGCTTTGGATATGGCGCCGCTGACGATCGCGCCTTCGGTGATTTCAATGCTGACAATTCCCCACGAACTGTCATCCTTCGTTTGCGGGAACAACAACGATTCGATCCAAACGATCAGCGCGAGCAGCGCAATGAAAGCGGCGATGCCCATGAATGTCCCGCCCTTTCCGTCAATCGTCCGGGCAACCGTAATGGCCATAAAAACGGCAACGGTAATAAAAAGCAGCCCCCATAAAAAATTAAATGTCATCGCGGCGGAATCCCAAAATCCGATTTGCCCGACAAACTGCCGGAGCATCGAAAACAACGTGTCCTTCACGTCGAAAATGAGGGAAAACAGCGTATCGAACAGCACGAACATCGCGCCGAGCGCCAGATAGCAGATCACGAGCAGCAAAAAGGGCGAAACCGGCAAGTACCAGGAGCCAAGCGGCAGCAGCCTTCTGCTGTACGATCGGATATTGCCGTTGTAAGTCTGGCACATCATCAGGTAGGCCAGAAAACCGAACAGGACGTAGATCACCATAATGCCGATGTAAAGGATCTGTCCGTCCCAATCCCTCCACCATCCGGCCAGCATCAGGGCGGCCTGCGCGAGGACCAGAATGGCGGCCCCCGCCAAAATCAGGTTCGCATTGCGCTTGAAGTCGTATTTCAATAAGTTGATCATTCGGCATACACCTCTTTGAACAGATCGTCCACGCTTTTGTCATGATTCGTACGAATGGCGTCCACTTGCTCGTGCAGAATCAGTTGTCCGTTTTTGATCAGCAATACTTCGTCGAATATCCGCTCGATATCGCGGATCAGATGCGTCGAAACGATCAGGCAGCTGTCTTCGCTGTAAAACTGGATGATCGCATCCAAAATTTTCTCGCGCGCCACCGGATCGACGCCGCCGATCGGTTCGTCGAGCAAATAGAGCCTGGCATTGCGCGACAGAGCAAGCGTCAGCTGCAACCGCTCGTTCATTCCTTTGGACAGCGAGGTCACTTTGTCCCGCTCGTTCAATTGCATGAACGCGAGCATATCCCGCGCTTTCGCCAGATCGAAATCGGGATAGAAGTCGCGGTAAAAAGCGATAGCATCGCGGACGCGCATCCATGGTTCCGTCAGCGGCTTGTCGGGCATGAACGACGTGACGGCTTTCGACTTGACGCCGACCGGTTCGCCGCATACCCGCACCGTGCCGGATGACGGCTGGAGCAGGCCGGCCGCGATTTTCATCAGCGTTGTCTTGCCGCTTCCGTTGCTGCCGAGCAGGCCGATAATTTTTCCGGCTCCCACCTGCAGCGAAACGTCCTGCAGCGCTGTCTTCGAACCGTATCGTTTCGAAACGGACGAGAATTGCAAAATCGGATGGCTCATCTTATTTTCCCTCCCTGTCCGAACCCGATGCGACAGCTTCGGCGACGAGAGCGACAATATCCCGCTCCCCGAAACCAAGCTCCTTCATCCCCGACACGAATCGTTCCAACAATTGATCCGCCATTTCTTTTCTCATTCGCATCATCATCGACTCCTCTTCCGTCACATACCGCCCCAAGCCGCGCCTCGTCACGACAACCCCTTCGCGTTCCAGTTCCTGAAACGTCCGTTGAATCGTGTTCGGATTAATCTGCAGCTCGGCCGCCAATTCCCGAACCGATTCGATCTTGTCGCCAGGCTTCAGCTTGCCGGCTACGATCTGCTTCTTGATGTAATTCATCACTTGCAAATAAATCGGCAAATTATTGTCGAATTCAATCGTCACAGCCAAAACCCGCCTTTCGCTTTTTGCCTAGCGTTTCAAGCCTTGCCAGACGCCCGTCGAACCGCGGCCGACCGGGCACGCCGAGAGGACGCCGTCCGAACGCAGGCATTGCGGAGCAGCATCATCTTCTTCGTCTTCGTCTTCGTCTCAATTGTCATATCGCACCTCGCATGTATTAGTGTCATAGTTAAATAGTACACTAATAGTGAGGTGCTGTAAAGCCCGAACTTGCTGTCCGACTATTTCATTTTCGAAAAAACCGGCTTGATTATGTAATGCTATAATATATTCTCAAATTTCATTTACTTCATCCCCCGATTCAAGTAGTATTAAAACATATCATATTAAGCGAAACGAGGGTGAATAGATGGCCAAAAAGACGATTCATGTCGTATCGCATACCCACTGGGACCGCGAATGGTATATGCCTTTCGAGGCGCACCACGTTCGCCTGCTGAAGACGATGGACACCCTGCTCGACCTTTTCGAGCAAGATCCCGAATACCGCAGCTTCTATCTGGACGGACAGACGATCGTACTCGAAGACTATCTCCAGGTTTATCCGGAGAAACGCGACAAGCTGATCGAGCTGGCGAAGGAAGGCAAAATTTCTGCGGGACCGTGGTACGTCCTCCAGGACGAATTTCTGACGAGCGGCGAAGCGAACATCCGCAACTTGCAGGTCGGACACCGCGACGCCAGGCCGTTCGGCGCCGTGTCCAAAATCGGATATTTTCCGGATTCGTTCGGCAATATGGGACAGGCGCCCCAGCTGCTCCGGCAGGCGGGCATCGATACGGCGATTTTCGGCAGGGGGGTCAAGGCGACCGGCTTCGACAACAAGGTCGAGGACGCGGCGGCGCAGGAATCTCCGTTCTCGGAGCTGAGATGGGTATCGCCTGACGGCTCGGAGGTGCTCGGCATTCTGTTTGCCAACTGGTACAGCAACGGCAATGAAATTCCCGTCGACAAGGAAGCGGCGAAAGCGTTTTGGGACCGGGCCATTGCGGCTGCGGAGCGGTACGCCTCCACCTCCCATCTGCTGATGATGAACGGATGCGATCACCAGCCGCCGCAAACCGATCTGTCGGCCGCGCTGCGCACCGCTCGTGAGCTTTACCCGGATTATGAATTTATCCATTCCAATTTCGACGATTACATCAAGGCGGTGAAAGCGGAGCTGCCGCAGCAGCTAAGCGTAATCAAGGGCGAACTTAGAGGGCAGCATACGAACGGCTGGTATACGCTGGTGAACACCGCATCGGCCCGCGTATATATCAAGCAGAAAAACCAGAAAAACCAGACGCTGCTCGAGAAAGTGGCCGAACCGCTGGCCGCGCTCGCCCACCGGCACGGGCTGCCGTATCCTCACGCCGTCCTGACCTACGCCTGGAAAACGCTGATGCAGAACCACCCGCACGACAGCATTTGCGGCTGCAGCGTCGACGACGTATACCGGGAAATGACGACCCGTTTCGACAAAAGCATCCAGGTCGCCTCGTCCGTTGTCGAGGAAAGCGCGGCGCATTTGAACGGCCGGATCGACACTTCGGGCTTTGCGGACATGCATCCGGACGCCGTCCCGTTCGTCGTCTACAATACGAGCGGCTATAAAGGCTCCGGCGTCGCCACCGTCGAACTGCGGATCGGCAGGCGATACTTCCGCGATGGCGGCAGCCCGGCCGACATTGCCGCGCGCGTGGAAAGCGCCACTTCGGCCGCAGGGTATATCGTGGATACGGCGGGCCGCAAAATCGACGCAACGGTCGAGGATCTCGGCGTCCGGTTCGGCTACGATCTGCCGGACGACAAATTCAGGCAGCCTTATATGGCGCGGGTGCTGCGGCTGACGTTCGAAACCGGCGAGCTGCCGGGGCTCGGCTATGCGGCGTTCGCCTGGATTCCGCAGCAGGAAGCGGCGCAGGCTGCAGCTTCGTCGCTCGTCGCCGGACCGACCGCGATGGAGAACGAATGGCTGAAGGTGACGATCGAACCGGACGGCGGCATTACGCTGCTGGACAAGCGAAGCGGCCAGACATATGCCGGCCTCGGCCATTACGAAGACGTCGGCGATATCGGCAACGAATATATATTCAAGCAGCCCGAAGGCGACGCGGCCATTACGACCGTCGGCCGGCCGGCCGAGATACGCCTGGTGGAAGATACGCCGTTCCGCGCTTCGTTCGAAGTGACGCATCACCTGCCAATACCGGCGCAGGCCGACGACCTGCTGCAGCGCGAGGTGCAGACGATGGTCCCGTTCCTGAAGCGGAAAGCGGGCCGCAGCGGCGAGATGACGGAGCTGTCCATCGTGACGCGCATCAGCCTCGAGCGTTCCGGCCGAGGCGTCAAAATTCATGCGAAATACGTCAATACGGCCAAAGATCACCGGCTGCGGATGCTGTTCCCGTCCGGTGTCGCCGCCGACACCCATTTTGTCGATTCGGTGCTGGAAGTGGCGGAACGCGATACGACGCCCGCGCCGGAATGGGTCAATCCGAGCAATTGCCAGCATCAGCAGGCGTTCGTCGACGTGCATGCTTCCGGCCGGGGATTGACGATCGGCAACAAAGGATTGAACGAGTACGAGGTGCTGCGCGACGGACAAGGTACGATTGCCGTCACGCTGTTGCGCGCGGTCGGCGAGCTCGGCGATTGGGGCGTCTTCCCGACCCCGGAGGCGCAATGTCTCGGGCCGAACGAGGCGGAGCTGATCATTCTGCCGCATAACGGCAGCGACCGGTTCGACGCGTATACCGAAGCCTATCGTTTCCAGGTTCCGCTGACAGCCAGCCAAACCGACGTTCATGCCGGCACCCTGCCTCCCGTATGCGACATGCTGGAGTGGGAAGGGAAAGGACTTGCGTTCTCCAACCTTAAGGTGAACGAGGACCGCGGCGAGCTTGTCGCCCGCTGGTACAACATGTCCGATTCCCCCGTTGCCTTGCGCATTTGCCACGACGCCCTCGGATCGGGGCTTTATGCCAGCACGATCATGGAAGACCGGCGCGAGGACATCGCGACGGAAGACGGTGCCGGCAAGGTCGAATTGCGCGGTTTCGAAATTTTCACGGCCGGTTTCGACCGCTGATCGCGCGGCTGTAAATCGGACCTGTCCTTGCACCGGCTTTACAACCTTTAAAGCCCTCCAACCGGGTGTTGGAGGGCTTTGCTAATATTCCCGTTTCCGGGGAGGCGCCGACGACCGCCGCACGACAAGCTCGGTATTCATCGTAATCGTTTGCGGTTCGGCCGGTAGGCCGCCACTCGCGATTTGCTTCATGACAAGGCTCGCCGCCTTCGCGCCGATTCCCGCAAAATCCTGCTTGACCGAAGTGAGCGGCACGATGAAATGCTCGCCCGTTTTCAGATTATCGATGCCGGCGACCGACAACTCCTCGGGAACGCGTATCCCTCGCCGAAGCGCCGTCTCGATCAAATGCATCGCCGTCAAATCGTTAACGGCGACGACGGCCGTCGGCATTTCCGGCAGACGCAGCAGCTTCTCGAGCCGGGAAGCCGCACACGGATGGCCGGAATCCAAATGCTCGCTGCCGACGATCGGCGACGGGTCCTCGATCAGCCATTCGCGCTGCGGGACGATGCTGGCGTCGATCAGCGCTTTGCAGTATCCGCGATAGCGCTCCGCAACCGAGACGGCTTCGTGCAACGACGTGCAAAGAAAAGCGATCTTCCGATGTCCGAGACCGATCAGATGCGAGGTGACGGAGTAGCCCGCCTGGAAATTATCGGATACGACATTCGGCGCATCCAGTCCTTCGATCGTGCGGTCGATCAGCACAAATGGAAAACGGTTGATCAGCATGCTGCTGAAGACGTCGATATTTTTGCCGCTGCCGACCGGATACACGATCGCGCCGCTCAAATTGTCGCTCATAATTTTCCCGATCAGTTCCCTCTCGGTTCGCGCGTCGTAGTTCGTATTATGGTAGGTGACATAATACCCGCTGCCGGCGCAAGCTTCCTCCACGCCGCGAAGAATTTCGTAGCCGAATTCCTCGTTGAAGGGCAGAAGCAAAGCGATGACCGGGATCGTCATGCCATCGGCCTTCGTCTCCTCCGGCGCGTCGGGCTCGGTGATGAAGGTGCCTTTCTTCTTGATGCGCTTTACAAATCCTTTGTACTCCAGATCCCGCAGCGCTCGGGAAACGGTAATGCGGCTCACCTTGTATTTGTCGACCAACTCGGCTTCCTTGGGGATTTTATCTCCCGGCTTCAGCTCGCCGCTGCGGATTCGTTCCATAATATCCTGAATGATCGCTTCGTACAGCTTTGTTTTTTTGGCCAATTGATTTCCCCACTCCTTCGGGCTTTCCGGTTCGCGATATTGGAAAGACCTCGGCAGAGCTTTCCCATTAAAGTATAGCATATTATAAATGTTCGGATAGAACAAAGACAACAGGATGGCGTCCAGTGCCTTATTCGCTCGCGCCATCACCACCGGGTGCCTGATTGCGAACTCCGATGCTTTATTTGCTCGCTCCACCTCCACGGCGGCTGTCATCCGGAAGATCGATAAAAGAACAATGCTGCAAAAATGCAGTTTTTTCGGGCGTAAAATAACCAAAACGCGAAAACTCCTGCGATTATGCAGTTTTTTTGATCCGTTCAATCCAGATATGCGAAAATTTCCAAAAAAATACTGTATTTTTGCAGAATTTCGCGCCATAGCCGTCTATTCAGAACCATATTCCTGTACTTTTGCAGCTTTTCGCCAAAAGCAATCTGCCGGGAACGGGGGCACTAGAGGCGGGGGGCATCGACCGGACGATTTATTTCAATGAAAACCGTCCCTGCCGCCGAACGGCAGGAACGGTTTTCATTGCCGATCATGCGGTCCGGTCATCCCGTCAGGGCCTGGCCGGACTGCCGTCCGGCAAACGCGCCAGCGTCCAGAACGGCAGGTCGTTGCGGCACGGGAATTTCGCCGCGAGCGTCTCGTCGATATCGACGCCGAGGCCCGGCGCTTCGTGAACGTACGCGTAGCCGCCGCGCAGCGACGGAGTGCCCGGGAACACTTCGCGCATCCGGTCGGAGAACGGGTACCACTCCTGGATGCCGAAATTGGGGCTGCTCAGATCGAGGTGCAAGTTGGCCGCATGCCCGACCGGTGAAACGTCCCCCGGACCGTGCCATGCGGTGCGCACGCCGAACGCTTCCGCCAGCGCCGCGATTTTGCGGGCCGGCGTAATGCCGCCGATTGCGCTGATATGCACGCGGATGTAATCGATCAGTCCGCCGGATATAAGCGGCACCCATTCCCGCGGATGGACGAACAGCTCGCCCATGGCGATTGGCGTCGCGCTTTGCGCACGGATCATGCGGAAGCCGTCGAGCTGCTCCGGCGCGAGCGGGTCTTCCAGGAAGAACAGCCGGTATGGCTCCAACTGCTTGGCCAGCCGAACCGCTTCAATGACGGAAAGCCGCTCATGGACGTCGTGCAGCAGCTCGATCTCGTAGCCGAACGTTTCGCGCATTCGCTCGAACAGCCGCGGCACGCTGCGCGCATAGGCGTCCGGATCGTAATACGCGCCGGGCAGTGCGTTTTCCGGCGATACGCAGTCGTGCTTGCCCCCGTATCCGCCCCACTGGCAGCGGATATGGCGAATTCCCTGCTCCATAAACCGGCGGACGTTCTCCTCCACCTCTTCCAGATCTTTGCCGTCGGCATGCCGGTAAACGGCAACCGCTTCTCTGCATTTGCCGCCAAGCAGCTGGTAGACCGGCTGGCCGGCAAGCTTCCCCTTGATATCCCACAGCGCCATGTCGACGCCGGAAATCGCATTGTTGAGCACCGGGCCGTTGCGCCAATAGGAGCTGACCATCGCCGTGTGCCATATATCTTCGATCCGCTGCGGATCTTTGCCGATCAGAAAAGGCCTCAAGTAATCGTTAATGGCCGATGCGACGGTCAAATACCGCTGCGTAAACGTGGCGCAGCCCAGACCGTACAGCCCCGGCTCCGACGTTTCGATTTTGACGACGACGAGATTGATGCCGTCCGGCGCCGTCAGAGTCGTCTTTACATCGCGTATCGTGATCCCGCTCATACTTCCCGTCCTTTCATTTCGGTTTTGGCCAGACTGCCCCATACGCTGACGCCGTCTTCCGGCATTCCCGGCAAAATGAGCCCGCCGTCGGCGCGAAGCGTAATGCCGGTCACATAAGAGGCTGCATCCGACACAAGCCATGCTGCGATTCGCCCCATATCCTCGGGCGTGCCCATTCGGCCGAGCGGCACCTGGCGGCCTACGCCCTCATGCGGCTCCATCCCTTCCCTTACCAGCGTGGCGCCCGGCGCCAGGCAGTTGACCAGGATGCCGTACGGAGCCAGATCGAGCGCGGCCGATTCGGACGCCCGTTTCAACCCCGCTTTCAGGCCTCCGTAGACCGCGTCGCCGGGATAGGCGCGTTCCGCCCGCGAAGACGTAATATTCAGGATGTTGCCGCGAATGCCGGCGTCAATCATATGCGCCGACAATTCCCGCATCAGAATGAGCGGCGAGCGGAAATTAAGCTGAATCAGATGATCCAGCTTCCAGGTGGGCAACCGTTCGACCGGATCCTTCAATGTAACGCCGGCATTGTTGACAAGCACATCGATTGTGCCCAGGCCGGCGATCGCCTGTTCCGCTGTCCGCTCCGCCACTCCCGGTTCGGCCAAATTGCCGGGCAGCACCAGACATTCCTGCCCCGATGCCGCGCGAATTCGCTCCGCCGCCTCCGCCGCATGGACATCGTCCTGCCAGTGCGTAATCGCGAGCTTGTAGCCGGCCTCGGCCAGCGCAATCGCAATGCCGCATCCGATGCCGCGGCTTCCTCCGGTTACCAATGCCGTCTTGCCATTTCCCCGGCCGTCTGCGGCGCCGCCTTCCGGCCCGTTCGACCGCCGGCAGCCGCTATCCGGCCCGTCCCGATGCCCTTCGGACGTCTGCCGATCTTTCGCCATCCCGTTCTCCTCCTTCACCTGCTTCGGTTCAGATTTCTCCCAGAACGTAAACGCTATCAATTGCAACTTCTATTCTACCTGCATCCGGAAATTCCAACAATTAGAAAAATGGCGTTAACCGTATAAAATACAACCGTTCCGCATGCCGAAAAATGTCCAGCCGCCCGATTGCCGCAAAAAAACATAAAAATCCCGCCGGACGGCTGGCCGCCAGACGGGACGGTCGGGAATTTTACTCGGCTTTCATGCCGATCCTGCGGACAAAGGAACTCATTCGAACCTCAAAGGTGACGTCCTTGTACATTTGCTGCCATTTCTCTTTCGTTCGGACATGCCGGTTCCAATACTGCGGCTGGTACGCACGCACATATTCGCCAAAACCGAATATGTCCGCCCCGTATTTCTGCGATTTCCGGATGAGCTGCTCGCATATTTTCTGCAGCGATTGCGCATTTTCGTTGGCAATCCTCTCCAGAATGTCGGTTGTGGCGACCGTTACCGCTTCGGACGTCTTTTCCTCTACATTGATCTCCGAAAACGCGGTTATGCGGAAATGCGGATGGCCGTTCCTGATCTCCAGCCCGATATTCGATGCCCGGTGAGTCGCGTTAATCGTTACCGTATCCTCCGAATCGGTAAGCCGGACCATCCCGCGGTACCCCGCCGGATTCAACCCTTTGATCAACATATAGGCGGCAATTTCTAACGGCTTCGTCGCGCCGACCATCTTGTCTCCCCGAAAGAGAGCCATCCCTTTGATTTCGATATTTTGCTCTTTCATCATTTCGACATAGGGCAAAAATCCTTCCTGGCCTTTCTTGGAAACGTTGCTCCAGAACATGCCGGTATAATCGCGCGGAAATTTGCCTTGCTTGACGGCGTCGTCCAACGTCGATATCAAATAAAGCGTCGGCACGCGTTTCAGTCTCGGAGTGGCCCTTATCAGATTTTCCGCTTTTCCTTTGGAAATCATGAGCCAGGCCATCCGCCGCACTTCCGGATTGCGGCGCAAGTAATCGTTCAAGTTTTGTATTCCTTTTTTCGCCACTTCCTCCGACACTACAATGACGCGCAGATGCCCGAAAAACAGTTTGCCTGAAATTTGCTGCTGCAGATTCATAATCGCATCGTCAATCGTATGCCCTACGACATTGACGACCCATACCGCTTTTCCCGGATCGTTGTTCGCTCCTCCGCCTTCTCCGGGTCCGAGCGGTATGTGGCCGGGCAAGGCAATCTGCGCGGCAACCTTGATCATATCCACTTCCGGAGGGGGATACGCCCCGAGATGGGACACCTCATCCTCTTTCTCCCGGGCCGCCCCCGGTTCGGCTACGTCGACCGAAATGCCGAGCACGACGGCTCGTTCCTCGATTTCCAGCCGATCCCAGCATCCGGTCGCAAGCGGAACGACGAGAAGAAGAGCAAACAGCGGTTTTGCAGACAGTTTCCGTATCGTTCTGCCCATTTCGGTCCCTCCATTCCAGTTGTGCGATGCGCGGCCTAGACGAAAATCCGTATCACCCACGCTCCGATCAGAAGCAGGGCGCCGACAACGAGATTCAACCATCCCAATATCCGGGACACTTTCATTTCCTTGCGCATGCCTGCATCCTCGTATTTTTTGACGTCGAGGCGCAAAATGAACCATCCCGTCAACAGCCATAAGGGGACGGCGAAATTGAAATATCCGCTGTAGAATTCCCCGATCATGCCGTATCCCCTCTTTTCTTTCGCATCATCGCGATGAGGAGCAACGCACCCGGATACGCAATCGTAATCAGCAGTCCGATGCGCCCGACGATTTGAATAATATCGTACATTTCCAAAATGTTTCGCGGCAGCATGGCCAGTATGAACACGATCGGCAGAACGAAGTACGACAGCATGCGGTGGTCGGTCAGACGGAACAGCTGGCTGATCGAACGGATCGTAAAGTAATAGCTCGAAAACAACGTCGTAAACACCGCCGTCACCCATACCGCGAGAAACGCCGCATCCAATCGTTCCAGAATGTTGGCGGGCAAGGAAGTCGCCTTCGCCAATTCCAGCGTCGGCCACAGCAGTTTCTTCGTTTCTTCGGCGCCGAATACGCTGACCGACGCGATGACGATGGCCACGTACAGCGTTCCCGTAATCAAGATTCCCCTTATGGAAACCCGCAGCGCCGACTGGGGCTTGCTCATGGCCGGAATGACCATCGTCAGCACGAAGGCGCCCTGGTATAAAGCGGCCGTCGTTAAAACTCCCTCCAGCATGCCGGACGGATTGTTGCCCCAGATCGGCAGCAGATTGATCGCCTCGGCGTTTTTAAGCGAAAGCACGACGATGATCAAAACGGGAAAGAGCAGCAAAGGGGAATAGAAATAATGGATGTAGGCGAACGTCGTCAAGTTTTTGCGCGAAGAGACGGCGGCCATGATGAGCATGACCAGCACGGTCACTTCCAGTGGCGTATTTTTCAATACCGCCGTAATGACCACCTCGCCGAATTCCCGGGCGATGAGAGCGGACAGTATGGCGAAAAAAGCGATTGCAAGCGCACTGCCGATCCAGGCGAGCCATCTGCCGATAATGTCCTCGCTGTACTGGATGATGGATTGATTCGGAAAGCGCATGCCGAGCAGCGAGACGAACACCATCCCGACAAACGCCAGCATCGTTCCCAGCAGCGTAACGAGAGGCGCTCCCGAATCGGCCCCGCGAACGGCAAAAAGCGGAAACGCAAGCACCCCTACGCCGATAATGGTGCTGATCAAGATCGTCGTGGCCTGCCCGACCGTAATATTGCGGGAATCGTTCATCGTTAACGCTCCTTGTCTTCCTTGGCATTCTTGTCGTCCGGGGCGCTATTGTCATCATCTTTAGCGCTATTGTCGTCCTTGGCGTTCGGGTTATGGACAGGTTCCATAATATCGTCTTCCCGGGAATGAATAACGGCTTGTTCGATATTCTCCCCCGTGCGGGATTGGTCCAGAGGGTGCAAAAAGGACGGTCTGCTCTTCATTTTCCACAACGGGCCCCGGATCAGCAGATCTCTCGAATCGAGAAAATTGCCGGGAACAAGCGGACTGAGATAAGGAACGCCAAACGATCGCAGCGACAGCAAATGATTGGCAATGAATATGATCCCGATCATCAGTCCGTACAGACCGAAAATCCCGGACAGGATCACGAGGGGAAAACGAAGCAGCCGCAACGCCAGCGCCGCGTTATAGGACGGCGTAGCGAACGACCCGATCGTCGTCAGTGCGATGATGACGACCGTGATCGGACTTGCGAAACCCGCCGATACCGCCGCCTGCCCGATGACAAGGACGCCGACGATGGAGAGGGCGCCGCCGACCTGCTGAGGCAGCCGGATCGTCGCTTCCCGCAGCACCTCCATCGTAACTTCCATAAAGAGCACTTCGATAATGGCCGGGAAAGGAACGCCCGCTCGTCCGCCGGCGACCGCTACCGCAAATTCCGTCGGGATCAGTTCCGGATTGAAGGAAATGATCGCCACATAAATCGATGGAAAAATAAGGGAGAAAATCAGCGCCACCAGCCGCGCCAAACGAATCGCGCTCATCATGACATACCGTTCGGTATAGTCCTCCATCGTCTGGTAAAACTGACCGAAAACAGTCGGGACGATTAAAGCGAGCGGAGAACCGTCGACGATAATCGCCACCCGTCCTTCGAGCAGATTGGCCGCCACTTTGTCGGGACGTTCCGTATATTGCACTTGCGGAAACGGCGACCAGTGATTGTCTTCGATAAACTGCTCCAGATACCCGGAGTCCAGCACCGCGTCGATATTCACTTTGGACAAACGATTTTTCACTTCGCGGACAATTCCCGGATTGGTCACGCCTGCCAAATAGCAGATGGCGACTTTCGACTTCGTCTTCGTGCCGATTTCCATCGTATTGACGCGAAGATCCGGAGTCTGCAGCCGGTACCGGAGCAACGAAATGTTCGTTCCGAGCATCTCGATGAACCCTTCGCGCGCGCCCCGAATAACCTGCTCGGTCGCCGGCTGGTCGATCGAACGCTTCATAATATTGCGCGTGCCGATCATGATCGCTTCGTCCATTCCATCGACGACAACGACGGACTGACCGAAAAGCAAGCCTTCGACCAGCTTCCCGAACCGCTTCTCCAGAATGGCTTCGCTATGGTACAGCGTATCTTTGACCAGCACTTCCTTAAGCGGAGCCGCAGCGTCTTGCTGCCCGCTCTCACGTGGCTTCAGCATAAGCGGCTTTAAAATGTCATTGTTGATGACCGACTGGTCAACCATATGGGAGAAATAGAAGATGGCCGCGTCATGTTTCCCGAATACATGGAAACGATGCGTGACGAAATCGTCGTTCTCGCCCAGCAGCTTCTTCATAAATTCGACTGCTTCCGCCAGACTGCCGCTAAGTTCGCGATTCTTCTTTTCATCCATAACATGATCCGGAACTGCCGCTTTATTTTGTTTTTTCGAGACTTTCGAACGCAACCAATTCGAATATGACATATCTGCACCGTCCGGTTTCCTTTTCAATTCAAGTTAAGTCTTTCCAAACGGAGCGGTTTTCATGAATATAAAAGCGATGTTTATTACAATCAACTTGCAGGATTTTCCTGAATCTTGCCGAAGAAATGAAAGGTCTGAATTTCACAGGGGCAGCCTCTTTAAAGATACGGATTCTCCAGTAACAAAATAGGGTAAAATTGTGAGGGAACGTAATGAAGATCTTCCAAAGCGCCGCCATATTGTTGCTATTCAGTTTTATGGCGGTGCCTCTCTACGCTTCCGCAGCCTCCGCCGGGACAGTTCGAGTCATTCTGAACGATAAACAGGTTGCACTATCTAAGGATGTCATCGTCCGAAATAATCGCACGTACCTGCCACTTCGCTCGTTGTCCGAAAATATGGGATTTAAAGTCCGGTACGAGGCTGCTTCCCACACCGTTTCGTTGGCCAGACCGGAGACCGACATCATCCTTGCTTTGAACCGGCCTGATGTCACCGTCAACGGAGTCGCAAAGACCAATCCGGATGCTCCGTTCGTCCGAAACGGTACGACCTATGTTCCGCTACGTTTCATCGCGACCGCAACGAAAGCGAATATCGAGTGGAACAAGAAGGCAAACGAAATTGCGGTAAAGGATCAGGCGTTCATTCATTACGCCGATGCAAAGGCCGATTATTGGGTATCGTTCGAAAACGGGAAAGTGTTCATCTCGCAAGACGGAAAGATCCGCGAGCTGACCGGGGCCAATGTGAAGCCGCTTGAGCAGGGAAGCATCGAAACGCACTATTTCGGGGATCGATCATTGCTACTGACGGTCGATGACGAACATGGGGCTCATATGACGATCTTTCACAACCGATATCAGTTTCTGGTGAAGGATGGCGCGGTAATCAAGAAATCCTATTACACTTATTCGGGCAATTACGCCATTGCGGATTTCCAAAAAGTTAAGTCGAATCAGTCCTATTTGTTCGACGGTAACGTTTTGCAATTGATCGACCGCCAAGGCCGCCTTTCCGAAGCGTACGATCTGAACGCGATCACCGGCGAAACCGGCTCCTTCGTGATCGACTATGTCGATCCGGGATTCGCGCTCGTCCGGCCGGCCCGCAATCTGCAGCTCATTTATGTCGACCTGATGGATAAATCAAGCGAAGTTCTCTATCGAAAGCTGCTGACGGAAGAAGAGCAAAAGCTGTGGGAGAGCGTCGATGAAGCGGGGGACGCGTATTTCGTCTCCACACTGTTGAAGCTGGAGAAAAGGGAAGGAAACACTCTTTATCTCAGTTACCGCAGTCCCGCAACGGAACAGACGGTTCATGTCGAATACCGTATTCAATGAAAAGCAAAACATTCCGATTAAGCACCTTAAGATTTTGCTCCAAAAGAAAACCGCCCACATACCTGATATCCATTCTCAGGATAGGTTAATAGGAGTTTTTCCCAATCTTCAAAATTTCCAAGGATATTCATCATTTCTTGTTTACTTCTCAACCCCGTAGTCCTTCGTTCCAATCGTTTTCTTTTGTAGCCAAACCAAGATATTAACCCGGTTATAAAATAAACGTTCTTATTGATCAAATATCAATAGTTGAAGTTAACATAGCCTATGAAAAAGAAAAAGGGAAGCTTTAACCAGCTCCCTTTTTCAGCCTGTTGTGGTTTTTCAACAAGTTGGCTGCTGAACTTGTGTTCGATCGCTTTTTGATCGGCAGCCACCGGAACAACCGTTAAAAAAACAATACGTAAATGGCAGCCGCGAGAAGAAGACGGTAAACGGCGAAAGGCACAAGCTTGATCCGGTTGATCAGCTTCAGAAAGAAGCGGATGGAGAAATAGGCGACGACAAAAGCGCTTATAAAGCCCGCGATGAAGAACGGCAGCGCATCGGCCGACAAATACTCCCAGTTTTTGAACAGCGACAGCGCGCTGGCTCCGGCCATAATCGGCACCGCCATAATAAACGTAAAATCGGAAGCCGCACGGTGGCTCATGCCGAGCAGTACGCCTCCGGAAATCGTCGAACCCGAGCGCGAAAAGCCGGGCCAAAGGGAAAGACATTGAATCAGGCCGACGGTCAATGCCTGCTTGTACGTAATCTGATCGACCGTCTCCGTCTCCGGCCGCTTCTTGCGGAACCGGTCGGCGGCGATCATCAGAATGGCGCCGAGGACAAGACCGATCAGAACGGTTCTGGTCGAGAACAAATATTCATCGATGTAATCCTCGAACAGCAAACCCAAAATCGCTGCGGGCAGCAGTCCGACGATCACATGGGTCAGCTTCAGCCTTTTGGCGCGAGGCTCCGACGCACGGCGGCCAAGCCCCAGCATGTCGATAAATCGCTGCCAGAACAAAATGACGACGGCCAAAATCGATCCGAGCTGAATGACGACCTTGAACGTATTGGCCCCTTGCTGCGTTAAGAACTGTTCGGATTTCAGCCACATATCGTCAAAAATAATCATATGACCCGTCGACGATACGGGGGCGAATTCCGTCAAACCTTCGACAATGCCCAACATTACCGCTTTTAAAATGTCGATCATGTTTTCGCTCCTGTTTCAAAAATTCCGCATATAATGCCGCATATTTATTATAACGAAGTTAGGAGCGATTCGGTTTTAGGAAGTTTCGATCATTTTCGTTTCCCGAAAAACAAGAAAGGAGCGCAGGTTGCCGCTCCTCTCCCTGGTACTTATGCACCAATCCGGCGTTATCCGTTCAGCCCGGCTCTGATCGCTTTCAGCCGCTTCATCACATCGTTGCCGCCGCGGCCGAAATAATCATGCAGCGCCACATACTCCCGGTACAGCTGCTCGTAGACTTCCGTATGGGCCGGGATCGGCTTGAACGTTTCCTTGCGCACCCGGGCCATATGGTCCGCCGCTTCGACGATCGAATCGTAGCCGCCCGCCGCCGAGCCCGCGGCCACGGCGCCGAACATGGCCGCTCCGAGCGCCGCCGTCTGCACCGAATCGGCGATTTTGATTTCCCTTCCCGTCACGTCCGCGTAAATCTGCATCAGCAGCCGGTTTTTTTGCGGCAGTCCGCCGCAGGCATACAGCTCGCTGATCTCCACACCGCTGTCGGCGAACGCCTCGATAATCCTCCTCGTGCCGAAAGCGGTCGCTTCCAGCAGCGCGCGGTATATTTCCTCCGGCTTCGTCTGCAGCGTGCAGCCGAGCAGCAGGCCCGATACGTTCGCATCCATCAGCACGGAGCGGTTGCCGTTCCACCAGTCGAGCGCGAGCAATCCGCTTTCGCCCGGACGATACTTCGCGGCTTGCCGCTCCAGCCATTCATGAACGCCGATCCCTTCCCGCTGCGCCTTATCCTTCACGTACTGCGGCACCGCCTGCTCCACATACCAGGCGAAAATGTCGCCGACCGCGGATTGCCCGGCTTCGTACCCGTAGCATCCGGCCACGATGCCGTCCTCCACGACGCCGCATATGCCTTCGGCATGAACCTCCCTGTCGCTCAGCAGCAGATGGCAGGTCGACGTCCCCATCGCCATGACCAGCTTGCCGGGCGTCACGACGCCGGAAGCCGGCACCATCGCATGGGCGTCGATCACGCCGACGGCTACCGCCGTGCCGGCGTTCAGCCCCGTTATCGCGGCCATCTCCCCGGTCAGCCTTCCCGCCCTTGCGCCGAGCGGCGCGATCGGTCCGCGCAGCTTCGTCTGCGCCAAATCTTCGAGCCGCGGATCGAGCGCCCGGAAAAAATCGGCGGACGGGAAGCCGCTCCGCTTGTGCCAGAGCGCCTTGTAGCCGGCCGCGCAGCTGCTGCGCACCAGCTCGCCCGTCATCTGCATGACGATCCAGTCGGCCGCCTCGATGAACAAATCCGTCTGCTCATAAATATGCGGCGCCTCGTTCAAGATTTGCCATATTTTCGCCAGCATCCATTCCGACGACAGCTTGCCGCCGTACCGGGGCAGAAACGCCTCGCCGCGCTCCCTGGCGATTTCGTTGATGCGGTCCGCCTCGTCCTGGGCCGCATGGTGCTTCCACAGCTTGACCCAGGCATGCGGTTCGTCCCGCCACTGTTCGCGCAGGCAGAGCGGCGTGCCCGACTTGTCGAGCGGCATCATCGTGCAGGCCGTAAAATCGATGCCGACGCCGATCACTTCGTCCGGACTGACGCCGGCCATCCGCAGCACTTCGGGCACCGAGCGCCTGAGCACCTCCACGTAATCGTCCGGATGCTGAAGCGCCCAGTCGGGCCCGAGCCGCCTGCCTCCGGGCAGCGCTTCGTCGATGACGCCGTGAGGATAAGGCGTCACGTGGGAAGCGACCTCCTCCCCTGTCGCCAAGTCGGCGAGAAGCGCCCTTCCCGACTCTGTCCCGTAATCGATGCCGATCGCATAACGCTTCATATGCAGCTTTCCCCTCCGTCTTGTCATTCCCATCAGGATGCGATTGCCCCAAGGATGCGCTCGACCACGCTGCGATCCATGCGCATGAGCCTAACGTCCTGCCAGCCTTCCTAATAAATTCGGCCCGATCGGCAGCTTCCCGGCCTTGCTTCCCATTTCGCAGGCCGGGCCTTCCGCCGCGAAATCGCCGCTGTAAAATCACTGCTATACTAATAAGGCGGACGCTTGTTTCCAGGTTCCTTCGTCGCCCGTATCACGCCTTCGGGACGTTCGCGTCCGGTGGTCTGGCATAGCCGCTGTCGCGGAGAACTCCGGGCATGGCCGCCGCCGACACGCCGGCTTCCGCAGCCGCTTTCTCGAATCGTTGCTTGGGACCGACCCGTTTCGCCTCGCGCGTGGCTTCATCGCCCAGCAGACTATGTAAACGATTACGTAATCGTTTACATAGAGTTTACTTCGACTTTGCTTTGATGTCAATATCGAAATGGGCGGATTCAAACCTATGTGGATGAAATGAGACGCTTTTCCAAACGGAAGTGCGGCCCGTCACCAATTCGGATGCGTTGATGCGACGGCTGCTAGCAATCATGAAATCCCCCATTTCAGTCAAAATTCCCCTTCTCCATCGAGGCGCCACGTGTTGTTGTTAATTGTAAGCGTTGTTAAATGTAAGCGCACTCTTGACTTCCGACAAGGGGAACATTTTACACGGCAATTTCCGGGCGTTGCACTTTTTTGCAGCCGGCCGCCAATACAAGCGATAGCCGATGGCACAAGGAAAGCCACAGGATGATTTCCGCCAAAGTGACGCCAATCACTTTGTGCAGGAAAATCAAACTGTGGCTTTTATGAAGAAACGGATTCGCACGGCGTCTGTCCGCGGGGGTTAGCCGATCACCGCCACGATATTGCCGTTCGGGTCCTTCATATAGGTTTTGACGATTTGAACGACCATCCCTTTAAAAGCGGACAGTTCGATCACACCTTCCTTCGGCTGCAGCTTCCGGGACAGTTCGGTAGCGCTTGCCTCGTCGAGCTTGATCCGAACCTCGTTCTGACCTTGTTCGAAGCCCGGTTTCTCCCCCGGCTCAAAAACGACCCGAACATCCGGACCTGTCATCGAAAGAGACTTTCCTTTCAAAATGCGTCCCGCCAGCAGCTTGCCGACGATTCCGGCCTGCTTGGCGCCCAGCCTGAGCGCAGCCGGGGTCTTGCCCAGCAGACGCCTCTTGGCCGGCTCCCAGCCCAATTGATCGACATATAAAAAACCGGTGCTCGATCCGTCCCGTTCCATCCCTCTTTGCACCGCTTCGGCGACCGCAGGCACCCGCATGAAGGAATCCCTCGACAGATCCGTGATGTAACGCGGCATATGCTCCTCGCAAACATTCAGCATGCCGAGCGTATTCCACGTCTGCATCGCTTCGAGCTCACAGCCTGTAATGCCGACCATTTGCAAAAACTCGACCTGCCCGTTCGGCGTGTCCAATGCCGGAAGCTCGGGATCCCGGACAAAGGCCAGCGCCGTCAGCTTCGTATCGGCCCCAAGGCAGATCGGGCCGTTGGCATCCAGGTAATCGCCGTTTCGGAAGACGTTGCCGCTTTTGAACACGTATCTCCCCATATTTTGCAGCAGGTTCATCGCCCAGGCCGGCGGTTCTTCCTCCGTTTCCCCGCGCGCAAGCCGAAAGGTCAGTTCGAATCCGTAGCCGCTGCGTTCGGGATCGTCCGATTCCTTATCGTACAGCTCCGAAAACCCGAACGTAACAAAATGCCAATGCGGATAAGGCCGTTCCGCCTTGTATGCGCTAATGCCGTCGAGCGGGTCCCGGCCTCCCAGCATATAGGGAATAAGCGTCCCGTAGTGCTTCGGCTCCTGATCGCCGTAAATCTTCGACATGGCCCTTTCAATGGCATCCCATCCGGCAGCGTTCGCTTCTTCGCTCATCGTCGTTCCTCCCCGTTTTGTATCGCTTATTGCAACAGAAACCGATCCCTCTCTACTTTTATCGGTCTTTCATTCGCTTATAGAAGAAAACGCAATATAAAAACTTTTTAAAGAAATACATATTTTTGAACACTTTGGAGCGCACAAACGTCATACATAGTAAAACGTAAAGGAGGAAAATCATGGGCAAAAAACGTTTATGGATTGTGGCCGCTTCGCTCGCGCTGACACTGCTTATGCCGACGGGGGCGATGGCGGCAACCGGCCAAAACGCCGGGAAGGATTACGAGAATACGCGCAAGGCCGCGGCGGAGAAAGCCGCGCTGCTGACGGAGACGTACGGCACGACAAGCGTTCAATATGCACTTATCGATCAGGGTAACATCGTCGTGTCCGGCCAATCCGGGCGAAATGATGAAGAAGGAAAAATCCCGCTGACCGCGGAAACGATGTACGGCATCGGCTCCACCAGCAAAATGTTCGTGACGGCAGCCGTCATGAAGCTGGCGGACGAAGGCAAGGTCGATCTGGACAAGCCGGTCGTCCAGTACATTCCCGAGTTTACGATGAAGGACGAGAGGTACAAGCAGATTACGCCGCGCATGCTGCTCAACCATTCTTCCGGTCTGCGCGGTTCGACGCTGGCGAACGCCTTTTTGTTCGAGGACAACGACACGTACGCCCACGACACGCTGCTGGAGCAATTGAAAGGCCAGACGTTGAAGGCCGATCCCGGAGCCTTCTCGGTCTACTGCAACGACGGCTTCACGCTGGCCGAAATTTTGGTGGAGAGAGTGAGCGGCACCGACTACACCACCTTTATCCGCGAACATTTCACGGAGCCGCTCGGCATGTCCCGTACGGCGACGCCGCTCGACAATCCGGACCCGGCCGGGATGGCGGGCCTGTATTCCCCGACGATCAAAGGCCAGCTTCCGAACGAATCGGTGAACGTCATCGGAACGGGCGGCGTATATTCGACGGCCGAAGATCTGGTCCGGTTCTCGCAAATTTTCACCGGGCAGGTCGAAGGCATTCTGTCGGACGCGGCGGTGAGCGCGATGGAGCAAGAGGAATACAAGAAAGGGCTGTGGCCCGAAGAAGCCGACAACTCGATCGGCTACGGGCTCGGCTGGGACAGCGTGAACCTGTTCCCGTTCGGCGATTACGGCATCAAGGCGCTGACCAAAGGCGGCGACACGCTGCTGTACCATGCCGCGCTCGTCGTCCTGCCCGAGCATAATATGGCCGCCGCCGTTCTCTCTTCGGGCGGTTCCAGCACGCTCAACCAATTGCTGGCCAACGACATGCTGCTTAATGCCTTGAAGGAAAAAGGAATAATCGATGCCATCAAGCCGGAGAAATCTTACGGCGAGCCCGTTAAAGCGGATATGCCGGAGGAAATGCTGTCTTACGCGGGCGTATACGCGGCCACGAGCCAATCGATCCGGGCCGATCTTTCCGAGGACGGCGAACTGTCGCTTTCCATCATTCAGTTGCCGGACTATCCCGCGGAGAAATACTTCTATACGGCGGACGGTTCCTTCATGAGCGGGGACGGCAGTACGAAAGTCGAATTCGTTACCGAAAAGAACGGCCGCACGTACATCTGGGTCCGGTCGTACGCCACAATTCCGGGTCTGGGGCAGACGGCGCTGTCGTATTACGCCGCCGAGAAGCTCGAGCCCCGCGACGTTCCGGCACGGACGGCGGCCGCATGGAAGCAGCGCGACGGCAGCAAATATTATGTGGTAAACGAAAAATATACGTCGGCTGCGTATTTGCAGGCGCCCATCCTTCCGATCGATCTGACCGGCGGCCTGCCCGGATATTGGGCCGACCGGCAATTGACCGGCCCGGATTCCGCAGCCTCCAATGTGCAAATTCCGGGCATGAGCGGCCGGGACATTATGGAATTCAGCTTTGCGAACCAGGGCGGAACCGAATATGTCGAAGCCGGAGGCAGCATCTTTGTTCACGAGAAAGCGGTGAAGCCGCTTTACGCCGGCAAGAAATCGGCCGCGACGATCCAGGCGAACGGTTACGCCAAATGGTATACGGTGCCCGATAAAGCCGCCGGCAAGACGTTGACGGTGAAGCTGCCGAAGAACGGCGCGTTTGTCGTATACGACGGCAACGGCGCAGTAATCGAGTTTTCCACGATCACCGGCAATAACAAGGTCGTGCTGCCGAAGGACGGCGTCATTGTATTCGCCGGCGACGCAGGCGCCAGATTCGAGCTTTCGTTGAAATAAACGAGGTTTAGCCCGGCTCGCCGACCACGCCGACAGCACCTTGAACGAACATTTCGGACTGCCCGTTCCTCCGAACCGGTTCGCAGCCGCGACGGAACGACCGGCTGCCCGTCCGGGCACCGTTCGTTCCGCGCTCGTTCGGTCCGACACTCCGACGCTCCTATCCATCCATGGTGCGGATGACGCCGACACCGCTGACACCGCTGACACCGACACCGCTGACACCGACACCGCTGACACCGGGGAACGATAAGACCGGCCGGCT